>CALNBW010000408.1 GCA_937874815.1 uncultured Bacillota bacterium
GGGCCGGATAGGATCCGGCCCCTACAGATATACCGTAACGTTTTAAGAAACCGTAGGGGTCGCCCGCTGGTCGACCCGCCTACCGCCCCTAAGCCGTCTCCTGCTGCCGGTACTGCATTTCATATAACGTCTTGTAAAGGCTGTCGGCACGGCTCAAGAGCTCATCGTGGGTACCCTCTTCTATTACTCTGCCATCATCGATGACCACAATCTTGTCAGCATTGCGGATGGTCGATAACCGGTGAGCGATGACGAATGCCGTGCGTCCCTGCAACAACCGGTCGAGTGCTTTCTGGATGATGACCTCGGTATAGGCATCGACGCTAGAAGTAGCCTCGTCCAGGATGAGGATACGGGGGTCACAGATGAGGCTGCGAGCAAAAGAAATCAGCTGCCGTTGCCCGATAGAAAGCCGGGCCCCCCGCTCTTGCACTTCCGTGTCATAACCATCGGGTAGACGCATGACGAATTCGTGGGCACCAACGGCTTGCGCAGCGGCAATTACCTCTGCATCACTAGCATCGGGCCTACCATAGCAGATATTGTCGCGAATCGTACCTGAGAACAGGAATGTATCCTGTAAAACAATGCCCAACTGGGAGTGCAGAGTTTTTAGCTGCACGTCTCGCAAATCATGCCCATCTATCGTAATTGAGCCTGCCTGAGGGTCATAGAAGCGCGACAGCAGATTGATGATCGAGCTCTTGCCGGCTCCAGTAGGCCCCACCAGAGCGACCGTTTGTCCTGGGTTACCCTCGAGGTAGATGTCGTGCAACACCGGACGCTCTGGGTAATAGCCGAAGGTTACTCCCTCAAAAACAACGTGACCGGCAATGGGCGGCATTTCATAAGCACCAGGCGCATCTTGCACTTCCGGCTCCGTTTCTAGCAGCTCAAAAATGCGCTCGATAGAGACAGTAGCCGACTGCCAGATGTTATAGACCTGGGCCAAATCACGAATGGGCATATAGAACTGGTTAACGTAGTTGGTAAAAGCGTATACGGTACCCAGGCTGAGCACCCCAACACGTACCAACGTGCCGCCATACCACAGCACCATACAGACGCCGATAGCACCAATCACGTCCACCAAAGGGCCAAAAAGAGAATTCAAGCGGGCAGCCGCCATGTTGGCCTCCATGTAATCGGCGTTTTTGGCATCAAACCGTTCCCGGTTGGCATCTTCACGCGTAAACGATTGCACCACCCGCACCCCGGAGATGCTCTCCTGCAAGTTGGCGTTCACGGTAGCGATTTTTCGCCGCACTTCATGATAAGCCCGGTGCATACGCCAACGGAACTTGGTCGCCACCAACACCAAAAGTGGTATGGTGGTGAAGGTGAGCAGCGCCAGGCGCACATTCATGAGCAGCATGATGCCGATAATACCAACCAAGCGGAAGACATCATTGACCACATTCAAGATACCGGAAGATACGAGCTCGCTTAAGGCATTGACGTCGTTAGTCACCCGCGACATTACCCGCCCAATTTCAATCCGATCATAGAAATTAAATGATAGTCTTTGCAGATGCTCAAACAGCTCTTGCCGGATATTGAAGATAATGTTTTGACCAGCCCAAGACACGAAATAGGTTTGCCAATAGGTGCATAACCAGTTAATTATATACACAATCAAATAGACGATAGAGATACGCGTGAGGCCGGCAATATCCTTATCTACTTTGATATAGGTGTCGATAGCTTTGCGCATCAACAAGGGCGAAATTAAGCCGGTGACTGATACAGCCAGCATGAAGAACAGGCCAGCCAGCAAATGGGGCCAATAGGGCCGCAAGAACGGCGCAATGCGCCTAAGCACTTTAGTATCTTCCTTAACATCGAGCGAATCGGCATCAAATCTGCCGTGTCCACCGCCACCACGCATTAATTACCACTCCTTTCTAGCTGCAGTTGGGCCTCTTCTTGGCTACGGAACTGCATGTCGTAAATCTCGCGATAAATACCGCCAGCTGTCAGGAGCGTTTCGTGGTCACCCTGTTCGACAATACGCCCATTCTTTAAGATGATAATCTGGTCGGCGTTCTTTACTGTGGAGAGCCGTTGCGCGATGACGAAAGAAGTGCGATTCTGCATAAGCACTTCCAGAGCCTGCTGGATCAAGAACTCGGTCTCTGTATCAACACTGGAAAGCGAGTCGTCCAAAATTAGGATGGCTGGGTCTAGTAGCAAGGCCCGCGCAATGGCTAGGCGCTGTTTTTGCCCACCAGAGAGGCCTACTCCCCGCTCACCCACTAGCGAATCATATCCGGCCGGTAGGCCATCAATGAAATCGTGAATGCGGGCTGCTTTAGCTGCAGCTATAACCTCTTCGTCCGTTGCATCTAGACGCCCATAGGCAATATTCTCCCGAATGGAAGCGGAAAAGAGGAAAGTCTCCTGCAGTACAATGCCGATCTGCCGTCGCAGCGATTCCAGGGTGACATCGCGGATATCGATGTCGTCAACGGTGATGGCACCCTCTGTTACGTCGTAGAAGCGAGGCACGAGGTTAATCAGGGTGCTTTTACCAGAACCGGTGCCCCCGAGCACAGCGATTCGCTGCCCCGGCTGGGCATCGATATTGATGTCGTGCAAGACGCGGTTAACGCCATCGTAAGCAAAAGAGACGTTATCAAAGCGCACATGGCCGGCGATCGGGGGCAACTCGTAGGCCCCAGGCTGATCTCTTACATCCGGCTTGGTGTCTAGAATCTCAAAGACCCGTTGCGCTGCTGCCGTGGCCTGGCTGTACATATTGACTAACCAACCGAGCATCCGCACTGGACCAACTAACCGCCCTAAAAGGGCCAGAAATGCTAGCATCTGCCCGATAGACAGATAGCCAAGAATGACCTGGCGGCCGCCGTACCAGAGGATCAGAGTGCTACCAAGCCCGGTAATGAACGACATCAGCGGAAAATAGAAGGCCCAGAGCCGTACGGTTACGATGTTTTCCTCTAGATACTTCCAGTTCTTCTCGCGAAACTTAGCGATTTCCCGGTCCTCTTGGGCAAAAGCTCTGACCACGCGTACGCCAGAGATGTTTTCCTGGAGGGCCGTCGTCAGCTCGGCCATTTCTTGCTGAATCAGACGGTAACGGGGGCGCACTTGGGTATTAAAAGCAGCTACTGATAGCACTAGGAAAGGCATCGTTCCCAGCGAAAGCAAGGTCAGCTTCCAATCCATGGCTAGCAGCGTCCCCAAGACAAAAACGAAAGTGACCAAGTTGCCAACCAGACGCATGATGCCAAAGCTAACAAAGCGACGCAGCTGATCTACGTCGGCTGTGGCTCGTGACATCAGTTGTCCAGTCTGTGCTGTATCGTAGAAGCTGAATGATAATTCCTGAAGGTGGCTGTAGATGCGGTTACGTAAATCGTAGATAGTCCTTTGCCCTACCCATTCCATGAGTAGGCGCTCACCGTAGTTGACCAGACCCTGTAGGATAGCTATGGCTACTACGGCCACTGCCATCCAGGCCAGCAGATGCCATTCGCCTCCCTCATAAACATAGTCAAAGGTCCATTGGATGATCTTGGGTTGGAGCATAACCAAACCTGTTCCAATGAACATAAGCACAATAGCGGCCAATATTCTGGGCCAATAACGAAGGGCATACTTAAGCAAGCGTGAAATGACTCTCATACCGTTCCCCCTTTGTCGGTTACTCTGGCTCGTCCTGAGCAGTCTGCACCATCTCTAGCAACTCCTCCAATTGGCTAGCTTCTGCCCAAGCATCACTTACCAGTTTATTGACTACATCTGCTTTTAGCAATAACAATCCAGTTTGGT
>CALNBW010000409.1 GCA_937874815.1 uncultured Bacillota bacterium
CATATTTTGCGCTGCAAAATATGTTTACACCATTGTTCAGTTTTCAAGGATCAAATCATGTATTGCTTTCGCAACACACCTGCTGCGTAAGGCAGCTCAATAAGTATAACACTTATTCTGCATCGTGTCAACCCGACAGTTTTTGACTGCATTCGACAAACGTACGGTACAAGCCGATGGTTGCTTTGCAACCATCACTTTATTACCCGCAACGCCACGAGCGTTGCTAGTTGTTGACGCGGCACAAGTGTTACTTTACGCCGAAATGCTGCCCTTGTCAACACCATTTAAGAAATATCTTAAGCTGATTTGTTTTCGCTCGCAAAAAGACCTGCGCAAGCGCAGGTCTGCGGCACTGAACCGATTCTCAACTAGAATAACAGATACTGCATCAAGGCCACAAGTGCAAAGCCAGGCACTCCCAAAAAGGTCGGGATGAGAATTGTCACCAGGTTTAGCGGTAACCGATAACCCATCAAGCCGCCAACGCCATTGAGCAAAACAATGGCTGCCACAGTTAAGCCTGCACGCGCCAGCAATTTCCCACCCGCTCGATCTGCACCTAATAGAAACCTAGCTATCAGATAGAGGAGAAACAAAGCGAAAACATAAGCTATCACTACATTTATGCCTGCGTTGGCTGAAAACAGAGTAATGCGCGGCACGCGTACACCCCCTAATAGGCATTTTCTATTAGGAGTGTATGTCTAACTGGTAAGCGATTAGAATAGCTTGACCTACAAATTAAGCAGGTTCGTTAACTTGCCCAGTGATTTGCCCGGTAACACCTTCTGAGGCGAAAGCCCGCAACCCCGCTACTTTGGCTTGCTTGAGCAAATACATATACCTGCGTTCAGCAGCTTCTCGTAGCAGTATCGCGTGATCAACTAATTCCGGATCGCTAACGGTATTAAAGTAGTTGGCAGCTTGCTTCCATTCCTGTTTTGCTTGCTCAATCAACACCACCATATCGGGCAGAGCCGCTGTTTCCACGACTTTCTCTGGCAGCGCCATTTTCTGCAGCACAGCGTCTAGCAACTGTTTTAATCCTAACCTCATGCCCACACCTCCTAGGCTTTACTTGCCTAAGAGTATGGCCATTAAGATTTAAGTTATACACTTACATTAGATTTCGCGCCGACCCTCTAGCGCACGGCTTAGGGTCACTTCATCTACATATTCTAGATCGCCACCCACAGGCAAGCCGTGGGCTATTCGAGTCACCCGCAAACCGAGGGGTTTAAGGAGACGGGAAAGATACATGGCAGTGGCCTCGCCCTCGATATTAGGGTTAGTGGCCATAATCACTTCGCGCAATTCGGGGCTGGCTTGCACCCGCTGCAATAGTTCCTTGATCCGCAATTGCTCGGGCCCGATACCCTCCATTGGCGATATAGCTCCCTGCAGAACATGATAATAGCCATTGAACTCGCGGGTCTTCTCTAGGGCAACTGTATCTCGGGAATCTTCCACTACACACAACTGGCTGGCATCGCGCCGCGAATCGCGACAGATAGGGCAAAGCTCTTGATCTGTGAGGTTGAAGCAACGGGTGCAGGTTTTGGTGCGGTCCTTAGCATAGACCAAGGCTTTGGCCAACTCCACTACTTCATCACGTTCAGAACGCAAGATATGAAACGCCAAGCGTTGGGCGCTCTTGGGACCAATGCCTGGAAGCTTCATCAGTTCGCCGATTAATTTATTGACTGGCTCTGGGAAATAACTCATCTTAGAATGGCAGCTTCATGCCGCCTGTGAATTTGCTCATATCGGCAGTAGCCATTTCATCGGCCTTACGCAAGACATCGTTGACAGCCACCAGAATTAAGTCTTGCAGCATTTCCACGTCCTCGGCGTCGACTACACTGGGGTCAATTACCACTTCTTGAATCTCTTTATGCCCGTTGGCCACAACCTTGATGGCTCCACCCCCCGCGGTAGCCTCCACCATCTTGTCAGCCAGCGCTTCCTGCACCTTCGCCATTTCTGTCTGCATCTTTTGCGCCTGTTTCATTAGGTCTTTCATGTTTTTCATGTTACTATTCCTCCTATCTCATAGGGTCTATGTTCTGGCCTTCAAAAAGGCTGAGAGCAACCTTTAGTGCATCAGTGTCAGCGGAGGAAAGTGGGGCTTCCTCCGGGTTAATGTCCTGAACTGTTTCCTCTACCAGAACGCACTCAATGTCTACTGGTTGATTCAGTAACCGCGACAGTTCTTCACTTATAGTAGACAAGTTATCTGGCTGCGCTACAAATTTCTTGGAGAACTCTTTCTCAAACTGTAGCACAATCTTATTGCCTTGGCAGAGAGCTATCTGCGCGCCAGCCAACTTCGCTCCTAAAGCGGGCGCATCAGACATTATTTTAGCCAATAAATCGGGCCACTTTTGCCCTACCTGTCGTATAGTCAATGACTTGGCTGGCTGTTCAACAATCTCGGGCGGCGCAATCTGCTCGGGTTCAGTTGCTTCTGCCGTAACAGCAGGTACCACCTCTATTAAGCCTTCTTCAATAGCTCCCGCATCAGTTGCCTCATCGACTTGCTCCGCCGGAGACAGTTCTTCATCATGCACTGCTGGTGCCTGCTCCGTGGCTATGCTAGTGGCAGGCATTGACGGGCTGCTAGTCACT
>CALNBW010000410.1 GCA_937874815.1 uncultured Bacillota bacterium
CCCGCTGCTAAAGCTACTGCTGGGATAGCAAAATTCCTGTCTATTGCCTGATCAGTCCCTGCTGGCGAGCCACGTTGGCCACAGCCTCGGCCACGCGGGGGACGACGCGAGTATCGAACACGTCCGGAATTATGTAATCCGGTCGCAAACCATCGGCAGCGGCCACTGCAGCGATGGCATCAGCGGCAGCCAATTTCATTTCCTCGTTAATTTTGGTCGCCTTGGCATCAAGGGCACCACGAAAGACGCCCGGAAATGCCAAAACGTTGTTAATCTGGTTGGGGAAATCGCTGCGCCCTGTGCCAATAACGAAAGCTCCACCTTGTGCTGCTTGCTCGGGCCAGATTTCTGGCGTAGGGTTAGCCATGGCTAGGACGATAGAACGCTCGTTCATCAGTGCCACCATTTCTGCTGTTAAAATACCGCCAGCAGAAACACCAATGAAGACATCGGCCCCTCTAAGGGCATCAGCCAAGGAACCACGCACCGCCCGCGGGTTGGTTGCTTGGGCCATCTCTGTTTGCGCCCAGTTCTGGCCAGCAGCTTCTGGCTGCAGAATTCCCTGGCGGTCGCACAGAATGATATCACGGCAACCGGCAGCCATAAGCAATTTAGCGATTGCTATACCAGCAGAGCCCGCGCCATTGATAACAACGCGGATTTCGGCTATTTCGCGCTCTGTGAGCTTGAGGGCATTCTTGACGGCCGCCAAAACGATAATGGCGGTGCCATGCTGGTCATCGTGCATGACCGGGATAGAGAGCTTTTCACGTAGCTGCCGCTCAATTTCAAAGCAACGCGGCGCGGCTATATCTTCTAAGTTGATGCCGCCAAAAGAGGGGGCGATCAGTTCCACCGCGCGGACAATACTATCTATGTCCTGGCTGTCTAAGCAAATCGGGATGCCATCGACTCCGGCAAAGGCCTTGAACAGAACGGCTTTCCCCTCCATGACGGGTAACGCAGCCTGGGGGCCAATATCTCCCAGCCCTAATACTGCAGATCCATCGGTGACTATGGCCACGAAGTTACCTTTGCTAGTGTACTCATAGACTAGCTCCGGGTCGCGGTGAATTTCCTTGCACGGTTCGGCCACTCCCGGTGTATAGGCTAAAGTAAGATCTTGCCGATCGCGCAAGGGCACCTTACTTTCCACTTTCAGTTTGCCTCGCTGGGCACGGTGTAGTTCTAGGGCTTGCTCGCGTATGTCCATGTTTATGTTTCCTCCTAGCTATACCAAGAAAGTTTGGCTTCGCTCTGGCCCCACCGAAACAATGCGAATAGGCGCGCCAACTAACTCTTCAATGCGGCGCACATAGCGCTGGGCATTAATCGGTAGGTCAGCAAAAGAACGGGCCTTACTCGTATCCGCTTCCCAGCCGGGCATGGTTTCATAGATCGGCTTCACATCTTCTTGGCGATGGGGCTCGGGGAAAGTCTCAATTCGCTGACCGTCTAGCTCATAGCCAACACAGAGCTTAATTTCGGCAAAGGAATCCAATACATCCAGCTTGGTCAGGCAGAGCCGTGTGAAGCCATTAAGCATATGAGCATAGCGCACGGCAGCGGCGTCGAACCAGCCACAGCGACGAGGACGCCCCGTAGTTGCGCCAAACTCGTTACCTAAGGTACGAATCTGCTCGCCAGTGGCATCATGCAGTTCTGTCGGCATAGCGCCTTTGCCAACCGAGGTGGAATAAGCCTTGACGATACCGAGCACATCGTTAATCTGATGGGGTGGGATGCCGGCCCCTACAGCTGCTCCGCCTGCTAGGGGGTTAGATGAAGTTACATAGGGGTAAGTGCCCCAATCGAGATCTTTCAGAGCGCCTAGCTGGCCTTCGAGCACAACTGTTTTTTCAGCAGCCACTGCCGCGTGGATAGTTGGCAGTACATCTTTGATATGTGGCAAAAGCTGCTCCCGGGCCGCCAACACTTCGTCCGCAACCTGGTCGGCATCAAGAGGCTCATGGTTATACAGAGCCTGTAGCAGCATATTTTTCTCGCGCACTTGGCGCTGCACCTTCTGCCGGAAGTAATCGGGGTCGAGCAAATCGCCAACCTGAATGCCACTGCGCTGCACCTTGTCTACATAACAAGGGCCAATACCGCGCAAAGTGGTCCCTAGCGAGTTATTTCCCCGAGCCTGCTCTTCCAGTTTGTCAAATAACACATGATAGGGCATGAGTAGGTGCGCTCTCGCTGATAGCAGCAGGTTGCTAGTCTCAATGCCTTTTTCCTCTAATTCGCGTAGCTCATCTAACAGAACAGTCGGACTCACTACTGTCCCTGTGCCAATAATGCACGTGGTCTGAGGGTTA
>CALNBW010000411.1 GCA_937874815.1 uncultured Bacillota bacterium
CGGCGGTCAATGTTTTGGAGCTTCTTCCAATCCATTCCTTAGGCACCTCCTTTCTTTTCATCAATTAATTACTCCGTACCACCTAAGTGGCCCCGTTCGATGCCAAGTAGTATGCGGAGCGATGTGGCAAAACCACCAATAGCTGCACCGATCATGATGGCCCGTTGGCCAACCACGTTCGGAATATCCATCAACCAGGTGGAGATCTTTGGGAACTGGGACCAGATTAACTCGCCGATGGGAGCCTTGCCTAGCATGACTAGAATTGCGGCTATCAGCATGATGGTAGCTTCTAGATTACGCATCCGGAAGGCCCGATAGGCAGCCGAGGCAATGTAAAAAGCCAGTATGGCAAACATGGCTGCGCCGAGCGGCGAAATAATGCTATCGTACAAATTTTGGTTAAGGTCGTTAAAGAAAGTCGAGCTACTAAAGCGGGCAATGATACCAACAATAGCGAACACGACAATTGCCGCTAACAGTGTTAAGCTGTTGATCCAGCCCGGACGCCGCCGCGCAATCATGTCGCCGTGGATGCGGAACAAGTTAACAGTTGCCAAGCCAACAGCAAAAGCCGAGACAATAATGACCCAGTCAGTTAGCTCGTCAGCCCAGTTCTTGATGAAAAAGGAACCGCCACTGGATGAAGTGAAAATGTTAGCTAGCAATATGATCATGCCGACGACAAAGGTTATGACCAAAGGTACTTCCCTACGCACGTGGTACACCTCCTTCTTTAGTTAATGAGAAAAGACTACGGCGCTGACTACTTCTTCAAGAGATCAGCCAAAAAGGTGATCTCAGCCGTTGCTAGTAGCGAGCCGACTAGCAGGATAACCATGGTAATGCCTTTGGCGATGTCCTGGGCACCGATAGAGCCGAGCTTTACCTGGTCGCGAGAGAGATAGGCGCCGGCGGCATATAGCTCCTCACCCAGAAGACAATAGTCACAAGCCGCCACGAAGAATGGGAGCTGAGCCATCGCGGCAGTGCCGGCCACCTGGATAGCGCCAGTCTGTGCACCTGCCTCTGCGAAAAGTAGAGATTCAGCCCAGAAAGCGCCCATCAGCAAGTTGGCAGCCACCTTACGCCGGTTCATGATGCCCATTACTGCTGCTGCATAAGCGAACTGTTCGTTGGAGAGGTATTGCACCGTATCCTCCTGGAACATATCAGGGCGGCCAGCGGCTAAATAACCTTGGCGAACAATTTCCTGGGCAAGCGGGAAAACGGTGGCAGTCCGGATGCTCACAATGAGCTCGGTGTTATACCTAGCTGTGAGCTCAGTAACATAACCGAGCACCTCCAAGCCAGCAAAGGTCTGCGGCGCGATGTCATCAGTAATACCGCCTATGCCAGGGGAGAAATGCACTGGAGCGCCCATCTCGGTAGCACGGCCGACGGCTTCCTCGACGGCGTCTAGCCCAGCCAGGCGACGGATTTTCGGTGTCCATTTGCCCGACCGAGACATATTGATGCCGATCATGACGATAGCCCCAAGCAGAATGATGGTTACTAAGAGGGTAACTCTACCTGCAATAATCATCATCTATAGTTCACCTCCTTTCATGGTTAGTACAGCATATGTAGGGGGGAGTCCGTTTAGAAATGCAACATGAACTAAAAAACCTCCTGCTAGGGATTTGCACCTAGCAAGAGGTTTTGAATCGCTATTAACTTAAACAAAAACGGACCCGAAGGTCGGGTCCGTTTTAGATAGCTAGCTATTATAACAGGCCAAGCCAGTTACCAAGGATCGTCTCCAAAGAACCGAGCAGTAGGGAGATACGGCTCATAACAACGTTACCGAAGGATACACCAAAGGTAATCATCATGATCCATCTGCCTACGGTAGCGCCATGCTTGACGACGCCTTTGTGCTCCATGGAGAAGAAGAAATATAGCAAGATCGATAGCACACCGAAGACCATGATCACGTTATTGACACTGTTGAGCGGCAACAACGTAGCCTTGACCTGTGCCAGTAACTGTGAGTTAATTACGCCATAGATGGCCAAACCAGAACCAGCACCGACCAAGAACGCCATGGGCCAACGACTGAGCCAAGCAATACTCTTAATGAAACGAGCGTAAAGTAAAATGCCTAGGATTATTGGTATCAGCAGTACGATCTTGCCATCTTCGAAGAGCGGTATAACAGCCTTATCTGCGATAGATTTAACGTTGACGCTGATGGCATAACCAGCAGCCGCACCCACATAAAGATGCTCGCACCACCGATATATCGGGTTCTCTTTAAAAATAAAGGAGAACATTGCGATCGTGCCTAGTGCTCCTATCCACACCCAGATATCGCTAG
>CALNBW010000412.1 GCA_937874815.1 uncultured Bacillota bacterium
GTTTTGTCCCACCCGCCTTGAGGCGGTGCGGGACAAAACTCCGTCCCCTGTCCTGGTCCCCTGTCCTGCCGTAAACAAGGGGGTCTTCGCTAGCTTACAAGTGTAATCTATACTGATGCTGATGGGCATCGGTATAAGTAGAACACCCGCTAACGAAGACCTTAACTCTATTATGGCCCGCGTTACGTGATATATTCTTGGTATTTTAACCCACAAAAACCTCATTTGACGGCGGGGCAACTTTTGTTAGCTTTTCACGTATGGAATACTAGGATTACCTTATCGTAATCGTAGAGAGGAGTGACGCTAATGACAGATTCCCGGGACAGTATTAACTCAGAGCAACGCGAATTACGCGAAGCTATTGCTGCTGGTCAAGAGGTGCTGCGCCACTTGGACGCTGTGGGCAAATCGCTAGATTCGGCTTCCAACTGGGGCCTGTGGGACATGTTTGGCGGAGGTCTGTTCGTGACCTGGGCTAAGCACTCCAGACTGAATGATGCCAGAGAGCAGGTCCGTAAAGCAGAAGCGGCTTGCCGTGTTTTTGCCCGTGAGCTAAAAGATGTACAAGTATATCTAGACGCCAATCTAGAGCTAGACGGCTTCCTCACGTTCGCCGACTATTTCTTTGATGGTTTTCTTGCTGATGTCATGGTGCAGTCGCGCATCGGTGCTATGCGTGATGACATTCGCCGTCAACGCGCCTATATAGAGCGCACGTTGCGGACGTTGCAGTCGAGGTTACGGCACTAGGCGTTGCCGGTCACGGGGGAAGAGCGTAGCCTGGCGCACATTATCCAATCCGAGCATGCGTGCGGTTAGGCGCTCCAGGCCGATAGCCAGCCCGCCGTGCGGTGGTGCCCCGTGGGTGAAAGCCTGCAGATAGAACTTATAAGCCTCGGGGTCGAGCCCCCGCATGCGCATGGCTTGCACTAGTTCTGCGTGCTGATGAATACGCAGGCCGCCAGTCGTGATTTCTAGGCCGCGGAAAAGTAAGTCAAAGGATCGCGTCAATTCTGGGGTATGGCTCTGGGTGCGGGTATAAAAGGGCCGCACTGCAGCTGGGTAGTCGGTTACGAATACCAAAGGGGTTGCCCACTTCTGCTCGGCATATTGGCAAAGTGATTTCTCGCCGGCCGGGTCCAGGTTGCCCTCGGGTGATGCCTGCCCATATTCAGTGGCGAGAATGTTTTGGGCCTCAGCTAGTGTTACCCGCGGGATATACTCTATCTGCGGTAATGTTGCCCCTAACAGCTCTAGCTCGCTACTGCATTGCTCCCTCACCGTGGTAAAAATATCCTGCAGCAGCTTTGTTTCTAGATCCATGAGTGTGCCTTCGTCGTCAATGAATCCCAGCTCCAGATCCAGGCTAGTAAACTCGTTGGTATGGCGGGAGGTATCGTATAATTCAGCGCGAAACACCGGGCCCACCTCGAAAACCCGCTCAAAACCAGCGCTAACCAGCATTTGCTTGTAGAACTGGGGGCTCTGGGCTAGGTAGGCAGTGCGTTCAAAATACTGCACGGGGAATAACTCTGCCCCACCTTCCGTGCCGGTAGCTACAATCTTTGGTGTCTGTACTTCCAGAAAACCGGCAGCCCCTAAGTAGGCCCGAAAGGCCTGCAAAACAGCAGCTTTAACGCGAAAGATGGCTTGGTTCCGACTGTGGCGCAGGCTCAGGACGCGATGGTTAAACGTTTGCTCGTCGCCTGCCCTGATTACCTCCTGGTGCAACTCAAACGGTAACTCTGCCGCTGCGGCAATCACTGATACAGCGCTGGCTTGCAGTTCACATCCCTGTTGTGACCTACTAGCCACGGCTTGGCCAGTGATAGCTACCACGCTTTCGATCGGCGGCGCATTTTGGGCTAGCTCGCCATTTATCACCACCTGGGCCCAGCCACTGCGGTCGCGCAATACCCAGAAGGCCAGCTGCCGCCCCACCTGGCGTACCTGCTGCACCCAGCCGGCTAGGCATACCTCTTTGCCTACATAGGCGGGCAAATCCTGACACAACATTCTTTTACTAAACAAAAAAAGCACCTCCAACAAAACCCCTCACTCGTATTTAGGGACGAGGAGGGGTTACCCGCGGTGCCACCCTAGTTGATGCCCCAAACTAGGGCATCCTACTTGGCTTTCTGTAACGGGAAAGGCCCGGCCTGCTTGAGCACAGACAGCTCTTACGGTGTCCTTCGCTAGTTAGGTGCCCTAAGCTCACACCTGCCTTAGGTCGCTGCTCTGCCCCACGACTAGCTACTCTCCGCAATCATCGCTAATTTCACTTATAATATGCGCTGGCCAAGCGGTTGTCAATACGGAATCAGAGTTTTCGTGCATGCGCACCTGCCTCTAATCAGTTAAGGGCGATGGTGGCGCGATTGCGGGGCTTTGCCCCAGCATCTTTCCCGAGTAGGATATCGGCAACGCGGTAAACATCGCCAGCGCCCATCGTCAACAGCAAGTCACCCCGGCGCAGGCGGTTACGCAGATAGGCGGCGGCGTTTTGCAGGCTGCCGGCGTAATAGATGTGCGGGTGGGTCTTCTGCATTTGTTCGGCTAAGTGGGCCGAGGTGATCCCCGATGTATTCTGCTCACGGGCGGCGTAGATATCCACTAGGATTACCAAATCCGCTTCACTAAATGCCGCCGCAAAGTCCTGCAGCAG
>CALNBW010000413.1 GCA_937874815.1 uncultured Bacillota bacterium
GTTCACCTAGCTTTGAAAAAGGGAGGCGTCGCTAGCCAGGCGGTCGACTTCATGTTAGCGGGCGACTTGTTGAATCAGATTATTTCCTGCAATTTTGCGGCCCGCGATTTGGGGATTCCCTTTTTAGGGCTTTATGGGGCCTGTTCCAGCTTTGCTGAGGCGATCGGTTTGGGTGCGGCTTTGGTCGATGCGGGCTTTGCTGCCCATACTATCGCTACTGTTTCTAGCCACTATGGCACCAGTGAACGTCAGTATCGCTTTCCAACTGAGTATGGGGGACAGCGACCAGCCTATTCGCAGTATACGGTCACGGGTAGCGGGGCCGCGCTGATTGCTAACGCTGCTAGCGCTGCCCAGGCACCAGCTGTTACCCACTTTACGATAGGCAAAGTGCTTGACCTAGGTATTAAGGACCCTTACGACATGGGTTCCGCCATGGCACCTGCAGCGGCTGATACGCTGCAGCGCCATTTCTTAGACACCGGTCGCTCTGTGGCTGACTATGATCTTATTCTTACAGGCGATTTAGCGAGTGTAGGCAAGAAGATTATGGTAGAACTGGCAGAGCTGGCCGGTATTGATCTGGGCTCCAAATATGATGATTGTGGTTGCCGCATTTATGATCGGGATAAGCAACCAGTATTTGCCGGCGGCAGCGGCTGTGCCTGCTCCGCTGTAGTGACGCTGGCCACAATACTACCTAAGCTACAAAGTGGGGAACTGCGGAGAGTTTTGGTTATTGCTACCGGTGCCCTGCTAAGCCCGCTTACCTTTCAACAAGGGGAATCAATTCCCTGCATTGCCCACGCGGTTGTCCTAGAACAACCGAGAAAAGGGGAGGCGCAGGATAATGGGTAATTATTTGACTGCATTTCTCGTCGGTGGCCTCATCTGCGCCTTGGCCCAGTTGCTCTTTGACTTGACCACCCTGACGCCGGCCCATGTGCTCACTCTTTTTGTGGTAATTGGTGGCATCTTATCCGGCTTAGGGCTTTACGCACCTCTAGTCAAATTTGCCGGCGCTGGGGCGACGGTCCCTATAACCTCCTTTGGACATCAGTTGGTGCAGGGGGCACTGCGGGAGTTAGAGACCCATGGGCTGATCGGTGTCCTGGCCGGCACTTTTGACTTAACAAGTGCGGGCATTACGGCTGCCATTATCTTTGGTTTTGTTGTGGCCCTGATTTTTGACCCCAAGGGCTAACCTGGAATCCGACCCAGGGCTGTTGCAAGCTGCTGCAACAGCCCCTTATTGTTCTCCCCAGCCTGCTGGAAACAGGTGGAGAAGCCATGCTATAATTAGAAGGAGGTGGAGGGGGGTAAGGATGTGCAGGTGATTACTACCCATGTAAACACTGATTTTGACGGTTTGGGGGCCATGCTAGCGGCAGCAATGCTGTATCCGCAGGCCGCCCTCTACTTTCCTGGACAGCTGAGTCGCCCCGTACGTGAGTTTTACTCCTTATATAAGGACTCATTGCCGATCAAGGCACCAGAGATGCTGAATTTAGATACAGTTAGTGAACTAATCATTGTCGACACCCAGCAGGCAAGTCGCCTGGGTCGCTTCAAGGCTCTGCTAGATCGGCCCGATGTACAAGTCACTATTTATGACCATCACCCGGCACCGAGCGAGCCTATTACAGGCGCAACGCTGTATCATGCCGAGGTGGGCGCTGTGACCAGCTATTTAGTGAACGAGCTGCAGGCTAGGGATTTGCAGACGAATCAACTAGAGGCAACGGTGATGGCTCTGGGTATTTACGCCGATACTGGCTCCCTCACTCGGCCAACAACTACCTTGCAGGACCTCGATGCGCTCAGATATCTGCTGGCGGCTGGCGCTGACCTAGAGACTATTCATCGGTATATGAATAGCCCCCTGAGCCATGACCAGCGTTTACTGTTGGAGGAAATGCTCGCTAATTCGGAACGGCTGTATCACCACGGGATTAATATCCTGATTACCCTCTGTTCTGTAGATCATTACATCGATGGCCTCGCTTTACTGACCGAGCGTCTGGCAACAATCGAAGCTGTCGACCTCATTTTCTGTTTGGTGGAGATGGATGGCCGTGTGCACTTAACGGCTCGTAGCCGACTCAACCATTTGCCCGTGAATGAAATTATTGCCCATTTTGGGGGGGCGGGCCATCCCCTAGCTGCATCGGCGACCATCAAGGGGCGCACGCTACTCGACCTTCGCGAACAGTTGCTATCTTATCTAGCCACAGAAATAACTCCGCCTATTTCGGCTGTAGATATCATGTCGCGGCCGGTACATAGCACTCATCCCGAAGCGACCATGGGGGAAGTTGGGCAAGCGATGTTGCGTTACGGCCATAGTGGCTTGCCAGTGCTAGCCGCTGGCCAGCTGGTTGGCATCATCTCGCGTCGCGATGTTGACAAATCTCTTCGCCACGGTCTAGAGCATGCACCTGTTAAAGGCTTCATGTCCACCCAGGTAGCGACAATTCCATCTACGGCTTCGCTTGACGAAATACAGCGGTTGCTCGTCGGCAGAGATGTTGGGCGTTTGCCAGTAGTAGATGCCGGGGGCCAGGTACTCGGAATAGTGACTCGTACCGATGTGCTGAGGGCTCTACACGGGCGTAGTTATCCCCACTGGTATCAGATGAATGTGCGCCCCAAAGTAGAGGTGCAACAGGGCATCACTATGTTGGCCGACCTGATGACGGAGCGGTTACCTAATCGTTTGCAGGGCCTACTGCTCCTAATAGGGCAGGAGGCAGCACGGCATCAGGTGAGCGCCTATCTTGTTGGTGGTATAGTACGCGATCTTTTGCTTGATGTGCCGAATCATGATATCGACATTGCTGTAATACCGTCAGCTTTGGAGTTTGCTGAGCAGCTCGGCAAGGTTTTTGGGGGTTCCATCAAGATGTATCCCCAGTTCGGTACGGCTGCCATTATTAGGCCCGATGGCTCCATCGTCGACTTGGTGACTGCTCGTTCCGAATTCTATGCCAGTCCGGCAGCTATGCCAGATGTAGAACAAGGGAACCTCAAGCAAGATCTTTACCGCAGGGATTTCACTATAAATACGATGGCGATTGCGCTGCATGGACCGCACTACGGCCAATTCTATGACTATTTTGGTGGACGAGCTGATCTAGAAGAAGGTATTATCCGCGTTCTTTATAATCTAAGCTTTGTGGAAGACCCGACGCGCATTCTGCGGGCAGTTCGTTTTGAACAACGGTATGGTTTTCAAATCGAACCTGAGACTCTACGTTTTTTGCAGAATGCTTTAGAACATAACCTATTGCAGAAAATCACACCCGAACGCATTAAGGCTGAGCTGATGCAAATGTTAGCCGAAGAGAAGGCGCCACAGATCATTCTGCGCATGCACGAGCTCGGTGTCTGGCCCGCTATAGTACCAGGGCTAGAGTTGACCGACGAGTTGATTCACTATCTGCATGACGCTAAGGATCATATTGAGTGGTTTGAGAAGCTACAAACCGAAGATACTCTCGAACACTGGCTGGTCTATTTGTTGTTGCTCTCAACGGGGGTAGATGCTAAGCAACTGGTCGAGTGGCCCAGTCGCTTGGCTTTAACGGGGCGCGAGCGTGACCTGCTGCTCTCATTCGCCGCTTGCCGTGCTAATCTGGCGACCGGGCTGACGGAGGCCGATGATGGTCAGCATGTTTTTGAATTATTGACAGGGCAACCGGCTGAGTGCCAAGTTGCGGTGGCTGTGCTTCAAGGTGAGGCCGTGAGAAAACAGCTCGCTGATTATTGGCAGCGCCTGGTCAAGATCCACGTTGAAGTGGATGGGCACGATCTTTTAGGGATTGGACTTAAGCCTGGCCCCAAGGTAGGGGAAGTGCTGCGCAAATTACACATGGCACGCCTAAATGGCGAGGTGGCCAACAAGGAGCAAGAGTTAGCGTTAGCGCGTCAGCTATTGCTGACGCCAGAGGAAGGAAGATAGTCATGAACTTCACACCAGAAATTTTTTTGGCACTGCCAGCTTTGCTCATTGCTATGACCTTTCACGAATATGCCCATGCCTGGGCAGCAGATCGATTAGGTGATCCCTCCCCTCGGATGCGCGGTAGGCTCACCCTTAATCCCATCGCTCATATCGACCCCATTGGATTTATTATGCTGGTGCTATTCAAGTTTGGCTGGGCCAAACCGGTAGAAGTTAACCCCTTTAATTTTGATAATCGTGAAAAGGGCATGGCCTGGGTATCACTGGCAGGCCCGGCCATGAATCTACTGCTCGGCTTTGTGGCTACCGTGTTTTACATCCCCCTGCTGATGAAAACCGGCAGAACTGCGTTAACTAGCTTGCTAGAATGGATACTGCTTTACAACGTCTATTTTGCCGTTTTTAACTTGATCCCCATACCGCCCTTAGATGGCTCCAAGCTATTGTTCTTTATTCTGCCGCGTGGCACAGTTTATCGCTATCTTGATACTGTTGGTCAATATGGTTTTCTTATTTTGATCTTGGCTGTTTCCACAGGGCTGGTCTCCAACACTATAGGTAGCATTGCCGATAGTATTTTATATCTATATCAACGTTTCGTGTTTATTCTTTTGGGGTTCCGCTAGGAAGTGATTGTAGATGTCAATTAACGTTACTCTGGAGGCCTTTGAGGGCCCGCTTGATTTGCTACTACAATTAGTGCGAAGGTCGCAGATTAGCGTCTGGGAGATCCGTATTCAGAGTATTTGCGACCAGTTTATTGCCTATACGCGCCAGTTAGAGATGATCGATGTGGAGCAAGCCGGAGATTTCCTAGTCATGGCTTCAACATTAATTCGTATTAAAGCACGGCTATTATTGCCTAGACCAGAGTTAGAGCCCAGCGAAACAGAGGAGCCGATTGACGAGGAAGAGGCACTAATTACGCGGCTCTTACTTTATGAGGGATTTCGGGAAGCCGCCGAAGAGTTGGAGCAAATGGCTCAACTCAGCTTGGCGCTATATCCGCGGGGGCAAGTAGAAGAATTACAGCCACGCCAAACTGGTGATCCTCTGGGCGGAGTTACTCTACTAACTTTGGCAGTCATGGCCCAACAGGCTTGTCAGGGGCTGGAACAGCCGCAAGCCCTCCGTCTGCAGGCAGAGGCGTACACTGTCGACGAGCAAATGGCATACATTGAGCACTTACTGGCGAAGACACCAGAGGCACTGGCCTTCGCGGAGCTGCTATCGGAGCAAGCGACCAAGGAAGAGGTAGTGACCACTTTTCTGGCGATGCTGGAGTTGGTGAGGTTACATAAGATA
>CALNBW010000414.1 GCA_937874815.1 uncultured Bacillota bacterium
GGGCTGCGGGGCGTTGCTTAGAGCACAGGAGCAGGCTCCAATCGTGCTTACAGCAAGCGCCCCGCAGCCCCTTTCAACTGCAGCTTAACCGCTAACGCAACAGTCCTCTTTTTTGTAGCGCCACGACCGGTCGGATCAAATGGTCGTGCTAGCTCTTAGTAGACAGGGCGCTCAAAGACTTGTTTGCCTTCGATGTACGTCTCCTGGATCACACTAGTATAGGTAAAGGGTTCACCACTCAAGACGATGAAGTCAGCATCTTTACCTACTTCTAAAGAACCAACGCGATCGGCGATGCCGATAGATTCAGCTGGGTTGATTGTCATCATCCGTAAGACTTCTTCCACCGTCAAACCATACTTCATAGCTACGCCACCATAGGCGTGAAAGTAGCGGCTATCGAGGAAGGGATGGTCGGTAATCAGGCTAACTTTTACGCCAGCCTTAGCCAAAATGGCAGGGTTGGCATCAGTAAAGTTAGCTAATTCAACTTTGCCCCGCGAAGAAAGCCCTGGACCCACATGGGCCTGCACGTGATGCTCGCCCAGGAAATCAGCAATTAGATGACCATCGGTGCAATGCTCGATGCTATATTCAATGCCCAGCTCTTCGCACAGGCGCACGGCGGTGACGATATCGTCATGACGATGGGCATGCACGCGGAAAGGAATTTCTCCCTTGATCACCTTATAGCCTGCCTCTGAATTGAGGTCAATATCAAAGGGCTTGTTCTCTGCTGCCGCAGCATCTTTTTTCTTGGCATATTCAGCTGCCTGCTGGAAATAGTCGCGCATTTGTGCGGCTACACCCATTCGGGTCAGCTTATGGCTACGTTTCGGGTTCTCACCCATAGCACCTTTCAGTGCCGTGGGGTTCTTGATGACCATTTCATCGATGATGTCACCAGCGGTCTTGCAGGCAAAGCCGAGCCCACCAATGGGATTGCCAGAGCCCGGTACAATCTGAACGCTGGTAATACCGCCTTCGCGGGCGCTAGCGAAACTGCGCTGACGCGGGTTAGCAGCATCGAGAGCGTTCACCTGCGCGGTAACCGGCGCAGACATCTCATTGCCATCGTAAGCAGGGCGGCCTTCCCCGTCGCCCCAAATACCCACGTGAGAGTGAGCATCGACAAAACCTGGCAAGATAACTTTGCCGCTTAAATCTAGCACGGGAGTGTCGGCCGGTGCCGATACAGATTCCCCAATAGCGGAGATTTTGCCGTTGTTGTCGATTAACATCATACCATTTTCTAGCGGGTCTGCATTAACTGGATAAATCTTTGCACCCTTAACTAATAGCATCTAGCACACCTCTCTTTCGAACACGACTGTGCCGTCAATAATGGTTACGTCGGCGTGGGTCGTAAAGTCTAGCGGATCGCCAGACCAAATGACGATGTCAGCATCCTTGCCCACTTCTAATGACCCAACCCGGTCGGCAATGCCGGCATGTTCAGCCGAGGCCAAAGTAATGGCGCGGAAAGCCGCGTCGCGGTCCATACCCCAGCCCACTGCCAAACCCGCGGTTAGTGGTAGCCACTGGCCAGCCAGAACAGCATGGTCGGTAGTAAAGCAGAAGTCGATGCCAGCGCGGGCGAATGCAACTGGAGTCCTAAAGTCGCGTTCGCGGTTCTCTACCTTAGAGCCATAGTGCATGGTCGGGCCGACCGCGCAATGGACCTGGCGTTCCTTGAGGAAATCAACCAAGAGGAAGCCGTCGGTCACATGCTCTAAAACATAGCGAACGCCAAATTCTTCGCAGATGCGCACGGCAGTAACAATGTCATCGCTGCGGTGGCAATGAATCATCAGTGGTAGCTCGCCGCGCATAACAGGCAGCAAGGCCTCGCTCTGTTTGTCGAATTTTGGCTTGTCCTTCTCTGTCTTTGCCGCTTCCAACTTTGCTAGGTACTGCTTGGCCTTGAGCAATGCTTCGCGGAAGACAGCGGCGCTACCCATGCGGGTGCCCGGAGCCTTATTCTTACCACCGTAAACGGCCTTCGGGTTTTCTCCCAAAGCACACTTCATGCCAGTTGTCCTAATCACAGCGTCAGTAATAATCTCGCCTTTGCACTTGAGGGCAACAGCCGTACCGCCGATAATGTTGGCGCTGCCAGGCGGGACACTAACACTGGTGATACCAGCCCGCCGGAAGTCTTCGAAAGCAGTATCGCGCATGTTGATGCCGTCAAGGGCATTGCACCAAGGAGTTACGGGGCTGGAGGTTTCGTTGGTATCTTGTCCTTCCCAACCAAGTCCTTGTTCGCCAATGCCAATATGAGCATGCGCCTCGACAATACCAGGCGTTACAGTGCGGCCAGCCGCATCGATGTAGCGCGCTTCCGAGGGGATCTCCAGGTTGCTACCGATTGCTATTATCTTACCGTTTTCCACTAATATCTGTCCGTCAGCAATAATGTCATGAGAAACAGTTTCAATACGGGCGTTAACAATAGCTAACATTCTTTGCCTCCTTCGCTGCAGTAAGTTGAAGTTACTCGTAGGGCGAAACCCTTACAGCTATATGTTTTCCACACAAGCATCTTGGTTCCTCTTTTGCATTATAAACCGAAGCTCCAAATAGTATCAACACGGGCATACATAATCTGCCAAGCGCCAAACCTTGACTTCACGGGCGTGCCGCAGTACACTTAAGTAAGATTATCAGCTAATTTTGCCGTGCTAGGCGGGGAGGTAGCGGTGCTCTGAACCTGCAATCCGCTAGAGCAGGGCCGAAGGCTTACCATGAGGCATCCGTTTGTGGGGCTTGCCTGGTGTAAGTGGTGTTGACAATTGGGTCCAGCGCAACAGAGCTCTATGAACCCCGTCAGGTCCGGAAGGAAGCAGCGGTAAGTAGACCCCTTTGTGTGCCGCTGGGTGGCCTGATCCGAGCTAACTGCAGCAGTAACACCCGGAAGCGCGATGTCGAAGGTAAGGGCGCGGCATATTTTTCTGAAAAGGAGTCATGCATGGCTCCTTTTTTGTGCTTCACACCCGTAGTGGCGGTTAAAGTGATATTATGAACGTATAGACAAAATTCGACATCGGAGGAACGGCATGCAGACAGAATCCGCTTTAGCCAAACCGCTACCCAGCAAGACTAGTCAGAATAAATTACGCCTGCCAATGGCCCTGCTCGGCATTTGCCTCGGGCTCATCGTGGGCACGCGGCCCCCGGTGGCAGATCTTTCAGTACAAGCAATGCAGGCTTTGGGCCTACTGACGGGTGCCATTTGCTTTTGGATCGGTCGCGTTTTTGATGATTATGTAGTAGCTTTGATCATGGCAATTTTATGGGCAGCCCTGGAGATTGTCCCTTTTGAGACGGCCTTTGCCACCTTCCATAGTAAGACCTGGTGGTTGATGGTGGGCGCAATGGGGTTGGGCCTAGGTGCAGCGCAGTGCGGTCTCTTGCGGCGCTGCACCTTGCTGATGTTAGCAGCGTTGCCGCCAACCTACCTGGGGCAAACTTTAGCCTTAGTAGTTACAGGCGTGCTTTCGGCACCGGCAATACCCAGTATCATCGCCAAGGTATCAATTGCTGCTAAGTTGGTGCCTGAATTAGTAGCAGGCATGGGCTTGCCCAAACGGAGCAAGGCCAGCGCCGGCTTTTTTATGTCTATGTATCTGGGCTTTGTCATTTCGGCACCCATGTTCTTGACAGGTAGTAGCACTAACCTGTTACTACTAGAGATGTTGCCTGCCGCTGAGCGTTCAGCCATGACTTGGCTGGGGTGGCTGAAAGCCGCTTTTCTGCCTGCTCTGCTAGCCATAGCAGCTGTCTATGTGCTGATTGTCCTGTTCATGAGACCCCGGGAAGATGTAGCCATTGATAACTCCCATATCAAACAGAAACTGCAGGAGCTGGGGCCTTTATGCCGCGCCGAGAAAATCACGCTGGCTGTTCTCCTAATAGCAGTAGCTCTTTGGGTTACGGAGAGTATGCATGGCATAAGTGCAGTTACGGTGGCGCTGGCAGGCCTGGCCGTGTTGCTGGCTACAGGCGTGATCAGCAAGCAGAGCTTCCAGGCCGATTTAGGCTGGTCAACACTAATCTTCTTAGGGGTAATACTCAACTTAGGCATCGTTTTTCCTGCCCTGGGCATCGATGTTTTCTTGGGGCAGAAGGTTTCGCCTTTGCTGGCTCCCTTAACAGGAAATGTCTTGGTGTTTATGGCGGCGCTGATGGGCACCACGGTGGCCCTGCGCTTCCTGATAGTCTCAGTTAATGCTTTGCTGACCATCCTCCTGCTGATGCTAGCGCCGGTAGCGCAACAAGCTGGCATCAGTATTTGGGTTTTGGGCATGGCCATTCAGTTTATCGGGCACGCAGTGTTCATCTTGCCTTATCAGAGCGCAACTTATGCCGTAGCTGCGGCAGCCACAAACGGAGAAGCGATTACGTCTAGAGAAACGGCCCGGGGCTCCACGGCCTGCATTGTCGCCATCATGATTGCCGTTCTCGTCAGTCTCCCCTTCTGGGCGAAGCTCGGCCTGATTTCATAAACAAGGGTTGTTGCAACTAGCTTGGGGCCGAGGGGTACTGCTGGGCACAGGCTGGCGCCAATCGTGCCTACGCAGGACCCCATCGGCCCCTTAGGGTTCAGGAAAAGGTCGTTGGCCCTGCGTAAAGCGCATTGGGGCCTCTAATAAAAGGTGCTTAGA
>CALNBW010000415.1 GCA_937874815.1 uncultured Bacillota bacterium
GGTCTCAGCCCACAGGTTCTGGCTGGGCGTGAAAACGTTTGGCCGTCTTATTTATGAGATTTGGTTGGCAGCTTGGCAGGTCGCCAGAACAGTGCTGAGCCGCCAGATGACCATCTCACCCACCTTAACCCGCACTACTACTAAGCTCAAAACTGACCGCATGCGTGTATTTTTCGCTAACAGCATCACTTTGACACCAGGGACTCTCACTCTGCAGCTCGACCGCAACCGCCTACTTGTGCATGGACTGACCAAGGAGGCGGCTACAGGCGTTGCCACTTGGGATTTCGAGAACACCCTGCTGGAACTAGAGGAGGCTAACTAATGCCTACCACGTTTTTAATTGTCGCTGCCAGTTGCGCAGCTCTGCTAACTTTTCCTGCTTTCTATGGAGCAATTCGGGGGCCTAGTCTCTATGACCGCATTGTTTCCATTAACGTTATTTCCACTGTAAGCATCATTGCCATTGCTCTGCTTTCTTTTGCCTTTGACAACACCTCGTTTCTTGATGTGGCTTTGGTTTTCGCCCTGTGCGGCTTTGTGGGGACCACCGCTATCATCAAGGCAATTCGCTCTGGTAGCCTAGGGAGGAAAACGAAGCCATGATCATCACAATTCTGCAAATAGCTTTGATCTCTCTCGGTCTTTTCTTTCTTTTTGCCGGCGTCGTGGGGTTGATCCGGTTACCCGATGTTTTTACCCGCATGCACGCCACAACTATGTGTGACACCATGGGAGTTTTCTTTGTTTTAGCGGGCCTGATGTTAAGGCCAGGCAACTGGGCCAATTTAGTGAAGCTCTGTATGATTCTTGGTTTTCTGTGGCTCACCAGCCCTACTGTCGCCCACCTGATCGGGCAAGCAGCTTGGCTAGATGGTGTCCCTATGTATGGAATCTCCAGGGATAAAGGAGGGGCAGATAATGACTGACATTTTGCTAGGAATATGCCTTACCTTCTTGATTGTCTGCGCCTTAGCTGTAGCGCGCTCGACAGAACTGATGAAAACTATTGTCATCTTTGGCGCTTTTAGCCTGGTGATGGCGCTAGTATGGCAGCTGCTCAATGCACCAGACATCGCCATTACTGAGGCCACGGTTGGCGTTTGTTCTACTGTGTTGATGGTCGCTGCCGTTACCCATCTCAGGGGGAGGAAGCAACCATGAAAAGAAAACTAGCAGCTAGCGTGATTATTGCCCTGTGCTCGGTCATGTTGTTACTGACAGTTGCCGAGTTGCCTACCTATGGTGAGACTGGCATGCCGGCCATGAATGAAGTCACTGAGCACTACCTCAATCATGGGGTGGAAGATGGCGGGGCTACCAACATCGTATCGGATATCATCGTCGACTATCGCGCTTACGACACGCTCATGGAGACTACGGTTTTGTTCACTGCCATTATGGCCGTGACGATTACGCTAAAACAGAGATAGGTCGGTGCTAGTAGTGGAAGACATAATCTTACGCGAGATAACAACTATTCTGATGCCGATTTTGCAGATGTATGGCATTTATATCATTGCCCATGGGGCGGCCTCCCCCGGCGGGGGTTTTGCGGGGGGCTCGGTGCTTGGGCTGAGCATGATGCTTTATACCCTAGTGTTAGGCAGAGACAAGAGCCTGAAAAAAGTGCCACCTAAGGTTACCTCGCTCCTCGTTTCTTTCGGGCCCTTATGGTATGCGTCATTGGGATTCATCGGCATTATCGGTGGCGTTAATTACCTTACGAACAAAGGAGCAGGCGTGCCGCTGGGCACTCCCGGGAACTTGTTCTCTAGCGGCTTGATTGCCATCATCACTGTAGGCGTCGGACTTAAAGTGGCTAGCACCATGCTGAGCCTATTTCATATCCTTTCAGAGGAGGCAGAGGAATGATAGAGAAGCTACTTGCTAATTATCCTTATGTCGCCTCGGTCATCCTGTTTGGCATCGGCATGTACATCTTACTTTGCGATTCTAATCTAATGAAGAAGATCATCGGTGCCGGAATTATGAACAGTTCCGTTTTCTTGTTGTT
>CALNBW010000416.1 GCA_937874815.1 uncultured Bacillota bacterium
GCTTCCGCTGTAGGGGGCATGACAAAATGGTAACGCCAAGTTGGAAATTCGTTTACATATTAAGGAGGGTCAGTAATTGAAGATCAAGAAGTTCGCGGTCATTTTGCCTCTTGTGTTTTCTTTGCTGTTGGTAACAGCATGTTCGACGCCAGCTCCCGAGACAAAAGGACAAAAAACCCTCACCTTGGCAACGCAGTATACAATTGCCACCCTTAACCCCTGCAAAACGTCATCCGACGGGGACGGATATATCATTCGGCAAGTCATGGAACCGCTAGTTAGTGGACTCACTGGTGATTTAAGGCCTTTGTTAGCCGAATCGTGGGAAAACCCAGACCCGCTGACCTGGGAATTTAGACTACGAGAAAATGCCTATTGGCATGAAGGAAACGCGGTCTACCCTGAAGGAGCTAATGTGCAGGTTAAGGCCGAAGACGTAAAAGCCTCTTTTGATTATGTGCTTGACCCTGCCAACAAAGCGCAATACCAAGCCCGTCTGGCGCAAGTCATAGAACGAGTTGAAGTATTAGACGACTTTACCGTTAGATTCGTTACTAGCGAGCCATCTGCCTGGTTCTTGACTGACGTGCATCGCGTGCCCATTTTTTCACTGAAGGCGCTAGAGGTTTTAGGGCAGGATGTTTTTGACTTTACTCCGATTGGGACCGGGCCGTTTAAATTTGTGGAGTATGTTCCCGACGATCGCGTTGTGCTCGAGAAGAATGACAAGTACTTCATTGAGCCAAATCTAGACAAAGTCACCTTCCGGATTATCCCTGATCAAGCCGTTTCGACGGTTGCCCTAAAGACAGGCGAAATAGACATTGCCTTGCAGATTCCGGTAACCGAGGTTGATTCAGTAAAAAATACTCCTGGTCTTAAAGTCACACCCACTTCAATAGGGGGCGCCTATAGATACGTAGCTTTCAACTGCGCTAGCGATCTGTTTAGCGACAAAAGAGTCCGAGAGGCAATCGCCTTTGCGGTAGATATGGATAGCGCCGTCGAAGCGATTTTTGGAGGCGATCCACTCCTAGGCAAACGCGCATATTGCTCAGTTGTCCCAGGTGTCCCCGGCTATAGCGACTGCTCTGACCTTTGGGAGTACAACCCGGATAAAGCAAAAGCCCTTCTAAGCGAATTAGGGTGGAAGCCTGGTAAGGACGGCATCCTGGAGAAGGGTGGCAAAAGTTCAGCTTTACTCTTAAGACGCCCAGCGATGCGGCCCGTGCCAAACTAGGCATTATCATTGCCACCGACTTAAAGAACATAGGCATTGACTGCAAACCACAAGCATCAGAGTTCGCTACGCTTACGGATGATATGTCACGGTCCAATTTTGATATGGCCATAAGTGGCGGCTATGGTGGAGAAGATGGTTTGTTCATGATGTTCCACTCTACTGAGGGCGGTGGCCCTAGGATTAATTATGCTAACCCTGAAGTCGATGCGCTGTTGGGCACGGCCAAGATTACGGTAGAGCTAGCGGAAAGAGGGAAGCTTCTTATTGAGGCTGCTCGTCAAATTGCGGCGGATCGTCCTCACCTGCCGGCCTACCTAGAATTTTGGCAGCTCGGCTACAATGAAAAGGTGAAGGACTTCGCGGTATTACCTAGTGTCTATGTGCCATTAACGTCGCCTTATCGCAATGTGGATATAGGGGACTAGTATAGTTTGACTACACATAAGTGAGTGGTGCTCACTACAGCACCACTCACTTTTCTGGAATAGGAGGAATGCTGGATGGCTGCATATATTATTAAGCGACTCTTGTATACTATCCCCACACTTCTCGCCATTTCTCTTTTGGTATTTTCCATTCTCTATATCACCCCCGGGGACCCGGTGCTACTGATGCTGGCATCTTCTGAAACAGCTACGGTTAACCCTGCTGATTATGAGGCGGTGCGGCAGTCATTGGGGCTAGACAAGCCTTTTTGGGTCCGCTTTGTGGATTACGTCAGTAATGCACTTAAAGGAGACCTCGGCAGATCGTATATTACTAATCAGAAGGTATTCCCCACTGTAATGGAGCGTATGCCAGCCACACTGCTGCTTACGTTTAGCTCACTCGCCATTGCCTTAATTATTGCGATCCCTTTAGGAGTGTTGGCGGCAATCAAACAAGGCAGTATTTGGGACAATATAGCTACCTTTCTGGCGACAATTAGCGTCTCCATGCCCGGGTTCTGGTTTGGGATGATCTTGATCATTTTCTTTGCGCTCAAACTACGTTGGCTACCTAGCTTTGGCATGGGAACTATGGAAAAGGGCATAGGCGATGTCTTACGACACCTGATTCTACCAGCCACTGCGCTTGGGACTAGCATGGCAGCAATGCTCACCAGAATGACCCGCTCCAGCATGATAGAAGTGCTCAGCCAAGATTATATTACAGTGGCTCGCTCTAAGGGGCTTTCGGAAAAGATAGTAATTTATGGCCACGCGTTAAAAAACGCTCTCATTCCAATCATCACAGTTTTAGGCTCGCAATTTGGCTCACTTCTGGGCGGAGCTATAGTAACAGAGACTATTTTCGCTTGGCCAGGGGTAGGACGATTAGCGGTAGACGCCATCGGAAAACGAGATTTCCCCATGATTCAGGGTAACACCCTTATTATTTGCACGGGTTTTATCTTGGTCAACCTGGTTGTCGATATCCTCTACGGAATGCTTGACCCGCTTATTTCATTTACTGGGAAATGAGGTGTCGAGCAAATGACAGAACAAACTAACACTGTTATTGTGCAGGACCAGAAGATTCCCCCGGCAAACTTCATTGGGGAGGAAAGCTTGCCGATCTCTTCTATGTGGCACGATACGGTACGGCGTTTCAAGCATAATAGGCTGGCCGTAATCGGATTGGTGATCATGATAGCCACAATCGTGATGTGCGTATTTGCGCCCTTCTTCACTTCTTACGATCCCGTACTTGACATGAACCTAAAGAACTGCTTGCTTCCTACAGGGTCACCGGGGCATCTATTGGGCACCGATGATTATGGACGTGACATCCTTAGTCGACTTCTCTATGGGGGCCGGGTGTCACTAATTACTGGGCTAGTCGTCTCTGTCATTACCATGGCAATAGGCGTTCTGATTGGCTGCATCAGTGGCTATTTTGGGGGCTGGCTAGACAACCTGCTAATGCGTATAGTTGATATTTTCTTGGCTTTCCCATTCCTGGTGCTGGCAATCGCAATTATGGCCGCCCTGGGGCCAAGCCAGCGTAACATAGTCATAACCTTAGTAATAGTAGGCTGGCCCTCTTTCGCGCGACTGACTAGAGGACAAATCCTAGCCCTGAAGGAAACTGAATACATAGAGGCGGCTAGGGCCTCAGGCTTTAGTCACGGACGCATTATGTTCTATCATATTTTGCCTAATGCACTGGCACCAATTATAGTTATGGCAACGCTAAAGATCGGCGGCACAATAATGTCCGCAGCCAGCTTGAACTTCCTTGGCCTGGGGGTTGATTCATCGTTACCAGAATGGGGTGTAATGCTTAACCAGGCTAGAGACTATATGACTTCGGCACCTCACCTAAGCATCTACCCTGGGTTAGCCATTTCACTGACTGTCCTTTCAATGAACTGGATAGGCGATGGGTTGCGCGACGCGCTAGATCCTAGAATGCGCAAGTAGGGGGCCTGAACATGTGTGGAAATAAGTTGCTACAAGTTGAGAACCTGAGGGTTACTTTTCATACCCCAGAAGGCATAGTGCCCGCCGTGGATGGCGTCTCTTTTGACGTACAAAAAGGGCGCACACTGGCCATTGTGGG
>CALNBW010000417.1 GCA_937874815.1 uncultured Bacillota bacterium
CGAACCTTCACTCGGCCCTAGTTTTGGCGTTAAAGGTGGAGCCGCTGGCGGCGGTTATGCTCAGGTAGTACCGATGGCTGATATCAACTTGCACTTCACCGGTGACTTACATGCCATTACTACTGCCCATAACCTACTAGCTGCCGTGCTAGATAACCATTTGCAGCAAGGTAATGAGCTCAATATTGATCCTCGCCGCGTTGTATGGCGCCGTGCTATGGACATGAACGAGCGGGCTTTACGCAACATTACTATCGGCTTGGGCGGTCCTACTAATGGCGTGCCCCGCCAGGATGGGTTTGACATTACTGTTGCTTCTGAGGTTATGGCTATTCTTTGCCTCGCCACCGACCTGATGGACCTGAAAGAGCGCTTTAGCCGGATGATCGTTGCCTATACATATGACCGTAAGCCGGTCACTGTGGCTGATCTAGAAGTGCAAGGCGCCATGGCTCTACTGATGAAGGATGCCATCAAACCTAACCTAGTGCAAACTCTGGAAAATGGACCGGCCTTTGTGCATGGTGGACCTTTTGCCAATATCGCTCACGGTACTAACACCCTAATTGCCACCAAGCTTGGATTAAAGCTCTCCGATATTTTCTTGACTGAGGCCGGTTTTGGTGCTGACTTGGGCGCGGAGAAATTCTTCAATATCGTTTCCCGCTATGGCGACTTAAAGCCTGATGCCACAGTTATCGTGGCCACCGCCCGCGCTCTCAAGCTGCATGGCGGCGCTGACAAGAAGGATCTTAACCATGAAGACCTGGGCGCGATTGAGCGCGGCTTTGCTAACTTGGCTAAGCACATCGAAAACGTGGCTAAGTTCAAGGTGCCTGCAGTTGTGGCCATCAACCGTTTCCCAACGGATACACCGGCGGAGCTAGAGCTCATTGCGGCTAAGTGCAAAGAACTGGGCGTCGCCTTTGCCCTATCCGATGTCTTTGCTAAGGGTGGCGAGGGCGGCATTGAGTTAGCCGAAACAGTACTCAAGGTGCTGGAAGAGCAACCTTCCCACTTTGAGCCGCTTTACGCGCTCGACCAGAGCATCAAGAAGAAGATCGAGATCATTGCTAAAGAGATCTACGGTGCCGATGGCGTCGAATATACGCCAGAGGCTAACGCCGCTATTCGCAACTACACCCGCCTTGGCTTAGACAAATTACCGATTTGCATGGCCAAGACCCAGTATTCGCTCTCTGACGATCCCAAGCTAATCGGTCGCCCCAGTGGTTTCACGATTACAGTGCGTGAAGTGAGAGCATCTGTCGGCGCGGGCTTCCTAGTAGCTATCACCGGTGAGATCATGACTATGCCTGGCTTACCAAAACGCCCGGCGGCACAAGATATTGATATTGACGCCGATGGCAAAGTAACCGGCTTGTTCTAACCGGGCCGCAGGCCTCGCGGCCCCGAGCTATTTGCAACAGCCTCGAGAGCATACCCCGCAGCCCCCCCGAATCAACGCTGGACACAAAGCAAGGGCGTGTAACAAACGTTTCTGAAACGGATGTCACACGCCCCTTTAACTCAGTGGCTTAGAACAGCAACAGTTGGGGGAGAATGGCCAGGCAGGCGCTAATGGTAATCGGTATTACTAGGCGGTCCGTGCGCAAATAGGTGTAGCCCAACCAAATAGCCTGTAGCGGTATGAACAAAAGAGTATTTAAGGGCCCCAGCGTGGAGACAGGGTGGATGAGCCAGACTAGAAAAGCGAAAATCCCCTGTAGCCCTGCGGTTAGTAACAGGCCGCGGAAGTTACCCAGACATTTGCTCAAATGGTCGAGCATTAAGCCGCGCCACAGCACTTCCTGGGTTAGGGCTGCAGCTAACCCTAGGCCGATGACGAGCACGTAGTCAGTTATAGCCAGCGGGGCCAGCCCGCGCGGCGTTGCCAGTTGCCCTAAGAATACGGCTAAACTTCCCAGCAATAAACCCAAGCCTAGATGGGACAACGGTAGGCGGCGGTCATTGCGGGCCTGCTGACGGGATAAGGTCGTTTGCTTGCTCAGCCAATAAACCAAGAAGACTAGAAAAGCCCCATCATAGGCTGCCTTAACCACAGGGCTGAGTTCGAGGCGTGCTAACAGCCCAACACCAAGCGTATACAGCGCCGCGAATGCTAGGTAAACGAAGCCGGTCTTGCTAGGTACACCTTCTTGCCGCTTGGCCTGGCCACGATATTGCCAACCCAGCGTCGAGAAGTAGGTAGCAATAAGCAAGATGCATGTGCAGCAGCTATATAACAAGGTTGCTAAAGCGCCATCCAAAAACGACGGATGCAGTCTGTAGGGGGTCTCCGACCAAAAGCTTTGCTTGCTGTTAGGGCCCTGTAAGCGTACTTGCATGCCATCTTGGAAGGTGAAACGCTGCCCTGCTTCGTCAAAAAAAATAAACCGCGCCACCCCCGAGGGGAAAGGATATACCCGCTGGTTGCCCAACATCTGTAGTATAGGCAAATACCGCTTTTCGTTGTTGAGCAAGTTTGATGCTTCCAGGTAGGCATCGGGCGAATCAGTGCTGCGAATGCAAATACTCCCCCGGGCGCTAAGCAGTTCTCTTTCGGACATGAATACGACAGTTACTTGTGGGTTTTCCAGCTCAGATACATCTATTTTTGCAGTAATCGGGCTCAGCTCAGCTTTACCCCAGATGACAAAGGCGGCCAAATGGTCGTGCCGATAGGCTTCAACTGCTAAGCCCCCTTCTGGGAAGCTAAGTACCCCGTGTCGGCTGTTAATCTCCCATTCATCAAAGGCGAAGGCACTATTGATGGCATAGCTCTGTTCAGTTAGGCCCACGCTATTGGGTGCTAACACCAAGATCCCGGCGCTGAGCGCTGCCAAGCCGATGATGGCACCAAGAAGGCAGGCCCATAAGACGAGGGGATGCAGTTGCATATATTTAGGCGACATAGGACATCTCCTTCAGTTGCATGCTCATTTTGTTCCCATGTTTTGTTTCCACGTTGTCACAGTTTCTCCTGCCAGTAGCGCCTAGGAAGCCG
>CALNBW010000418.1 GCA_937874815.1 uncultured Bacillota bacterium
GAGCTAGTGCCTTGGATGCGCCGCAATAAGGGCTCCAACTGGCGCTGGAATGCGGTATAGCAGTCACCACAGCCGAGGCGACCCGTCTGGCTAAACTGAGCATAGCTCATACCGCATGTCGGACACTGCCTATCCTGGCTGGTCTTTTTCCCCACCTGAAGGCTGGGGTTGCCCATATCTAGCAGTCCGGCTAGCAAATTATGAATAGAGAAACCAGGATCGAATCCTAACGAGAACTCCAGTTCTCCCTTTTCTCGCGCGCACTGCTCGCACAAGTGGTATTCTGTTCTCTGCCCATTAACCACCTCAGTATAGTGCACCGTGGCCTCTCTTTCTTGGCATTCTTCACATAGCATAAATAGGCCCCCTTTCTATTATGGCAACGTGCGACAAATAGCGACAAGCAGAGAGCGTAACACATTGGCCCTGAGCATATCGCTCCATGGTTGCTTCACGTTTAATACATCACGCCCTAAAACTGCGGTCATCATCATGGCCTCGCGCTCGGAAACTATATCGTCGCGCAACAGGCGATTGACAATAGCTTCTGCTTTCTGCTGACTAATAGTCTCTCCGATTGAATCGATGAGTAATTGCCAATCTGTCTTTGGATCCATCTCTAAAACGGTGATCCGGACATACCCTCCGCCACCACGCCTGGTTTCAACTACATAACCGTGTTCCAGGAGGAACCGGGTGGCCAGAACGTAGTTGATCTGCGAAGGAGCGCACGAAAACGTTTCCGCCAACTGGTTACGCCCGATGTCAACAGTGCCTGTTTCACTGTTGGCCAACAAGCGCTTGAGATACTGCTCAATGAGATCAGTTAAATTGGCCACTTAACCACCTCCCTGACCTTGCCTGACCTTAATGTCATAATACACCAGGCAGGCCGTAGATTGCAACCCCAAGTATATTTATCTTTTGTTTATTTTTGACCGAAAAAAACCCCCGCGAGGCAAAGCCTTGCGGGGGCAGGAACTCCATGCACACGGGGGTGGGGGTCACATGCAACTATTCGTCTTTCTTGCTGGCTGCAGCAATAACTGCTTCAGCAATGTTGGCTGGCATTTCCTCATAGGCAGCTTCAGTCATAGTAAATGAGGCTCGCCCCTGGGTCATGGAACGCAGGTCAGTAGCATAACGGAACATCTCTGATAACGGCACCATGGCCCGCACTACCTGGAAACTACCTTGCGGGTCCATACCGAGCACGCGGCCGCGCTTCTTGTTTAAGTCGCCAATAATATCACCCATGTATTGCTCGGGCACAGTTACCTCTACATTCATGATCGGCTCCAGCAATACCGGGCGGCAGTCCATGAAGCCCTTCTTGAAAGCCATCGAGGCAGCGATCTTGAAAGCCATTTCCGAAGAGTCAACCGTGTGGTAAGAACCATCTACCAGGGCGACTGTCACGTCAACTACTGGGCAACCAGCGAGAACGCCCTCTTCCATAGTCTCCCGCAAGCCCTTTTCCACAGCCGGGATATATTGGCGTGGCACCGCGCCGCCGAAGATCTTATCTTCAAAGACAAAGCCTTCGCCCGGTGCCGATGGTCGCATCTCCAACCAGACATGGCCGAACTGCCCTTTACCGCCGGACTGTTTCTTGTGTTTGCCTTCAACACGGGTGTTACCGCGGATAGTTTCGCGATAGGGCACCTTTGGCGTGGTTAACTCTATATCTGCGCCAAATTTACTGGATAACTTGCTGGTAATGACGTCAAGATGTAGGTCGCCCATACCTGAGATGATCAGCTGTTTCGTCTCCGTATCACGACGTACTTTAAGCGTGGGGTCTTCCTCCGTTAGACGCGCCAAACCACTACCAATCTTATCCTCATCTCCCTTGGCCTTGGCCTCGGCCGCCAGAGACATCACTGGGTCTGGGAAGCTAATCGGAGCATATTCAATCGGACGGTCCTTATCAGCTAGGGTATCGCCCGTCGTGGTAACGTTTAGCTTGGCCACAGCACCGATATCGCCGGCACCAACCTGGACCACCGGCTCTTGATTCTTGCCGCGAACCATAAATAGCTGGCCAACCCGCTCCGAAGCGTTCTTATTCACGTTGTAGCCCTGGGAATCCGACTTAAACACACCAGAGTAAACCCTGAAGAGTGATAGCTTACCCACATAGGGGTCAGCCATGGTCTTGAACACCAATGCCGAGAAAGGAGCAGCGTCAGCAGCTTCCCGGGTCTCTTCTTCACCAGTTTTGGGGTTATTGCCCTTTGGTGGCTGAGCCAAAGTAGGCGAGGGGAAAGAACTGACCACCGTATCTAAAAGCATCTGAGAGCCCATGTTCTTCACTGCAGAGCCACAGAAAACCGGCACCAGTTGCCCGCTGGCAATGCTATGGCGCACGCCATTGACAATTTCTTCGTCTGTAAGCGGCTCGCCTTCTAAATACTTCATGAGCAACTCGTCATCAGTCTCGGCCACTACTTCCACTAAAGCAGTACGATACTCCTCAACCTTGCCGCTAAGATCGGCGGGAATATCCTTCTCCACTACTTTTCGACCATTGTCTTCAAAGCTATAGGCTTTCATGGTGACCAGGTCAACTACACCCGAGAAACTGGCTTCCGCACCGATTGGCAGCATCACGGGCGCTACGCTAACGCCAAAGCTTTGCCGCAATGACTCTAGCGTGCGGTCGAAGTTAGCATTTTCGCGATCCATTTTATTAATATAGAAAGCACGGGGAATTTTGTGCTCATCACAGTAATGCCAAACCTTCTCAGTACCCACCTCAACGCCAGATACTGCGCAAGCCACTATAACAGCAGCATCGGACACGCGTAAGGCCCCGCGCACTTCACCGACAAAGTCGAAATAACCAGGGGTATCAATAAAGTTGATCTTGTGCTCCTTCCATTCTACAGGTGCCAGGCTAGCACTGATAGAAACTGAGCGTTTGACCTCCTCTGGGTCATAGTCGGAGACGGTGTTACCTTCCATGACACTGCCCAAACGATCAACAGCTTTGCTGGTATACAGCAAGGCCTCGGTCAATGAGGTTTTGCCAGCTCCACCGTGGGCGATCAGACTCACGTTACGTATTTTTTCGATGGGGTATTGTTTCAATAAATTCTCCTCCTTTTAAGCTCATCGAAACAAGCGAATAAACAGCAAAACGAATTATCGCTTGCAGCAAGTGTATTGCGCAAGCAATACGCATCCACAATACGTGCGGCAGCGACATCTTAAGATGTCGCAAGAGGCACATGTCAAGCAC
>CALNBW010000419.1 GCA_937874815.1 uncultured Bacillota bacterium
ACTTGTTCATCGGTAGCGTCGGCTGCTACCGCACGGGTGGCAAAGGGGACCATCGCCCTTACCCGCTCTTCATCAGGGTCAATGGCCAATACTTGGCGGCCCATGGAGTACAAAGTCTTGGCTACGCTAGAACCAAAACGGCCCAACCCAATCACAGTAAACTGTTTGTTCATGCTATCTCCTCGCTTACCCTGCGTTTCCTAACCAACAATAATTCTTTCTTCTGGATAACTAATGCGGGCGTTAACCCGGTCCAGCGCCAATGCCAAAGCCAAACTCAGGGGTCCTACCCGGCCAGCGAACATGGTTAAAATCAAGGCCATTTTGGCTATTGGCGAAAGCAGTGTAGTAATGCCCATACTTAAGCCTACTGTACCAAAAGCAGAAGTTGCTTCAAACAGCACTGGCAGGAACGGCAAACCATCGGACAAGGATATGATCATTGTCACCGATAGCACCAAGGTAAAGCCGATGACGATTATGGCCACAGAACGTTTCACAATATCATCAGGAATACGGCGGCCAAATAGTCGGACTTCGTCATGGCCACGCACACTGGCAACAACCAGCGCTATCAATGCGCCAAAAGTAGTTGTCTTCACTCCGCCCCCTGTTGAACCGGGGGAAGCGCCTATAAACATCAGAATAACGATCATTAAGGCCGTAGCTGTATGCAACATATCCAAAGGCACTGTACTGAAACCAGCCGTACGGGGGGAAACGGCCTGGAACAGGGCGACTAGTACTTTGTGCGGCAATGAGAAACCACTGAGCACTTTGTTCCATTCTACTATCAAAATAAACAACGTACCAACCACAATCAAAAGAGATGTCATTAAGAGTACTAAGCGCGTATGCAAAGACAAGGTGCGGCTTTCTTTAGAACTACGCTTATTCCAGATTTCAGCTATAACACTAAAACCGATACCACCGGAGATGATTAGAGCCATTATTACTAAATTGACCACCCAATCGGTGGCATAAGGCTGTAAGTTACGAAAATCTCCTAGCAGATCAAAACCGGCATTGCAGAAGGCGGAGATGCTGTGAAAAATGCCGTACCAAATGCCGCGCGACCAACCGTAATCGGGCACAAACCGGAAAGCAAGCAATATCGCTCCTGCCCCTTCAAATAGCATGGTTACCGTCCCTACCGCTTTCACCAGACGCACCATACCTTCGAGAGAGAACTGGTTTAGGGCCTCTTGCATGATCAAGCGGCTACGGAAACTGATGCGCTTCCCAAGCAAGATCGCCATCATGGTGGCCATAGTCATCAGGCCCAAGCCCCCCAGCTGAATGAGGATGATGATCACAACTTGCCCAAAGGGAGTAAACTGGGTTACCGTATCAACAACGACGAGCCCGGTTACACACACGGCAGACGTTGCTGTAAAAAGGGCATCTAAATAATCGAGCGGCTCCACCTTAGAAGCGATTGGCAGGCTGAGCAAGAAACCGCCGCATATGATTAGCAAAGCAAAGGTGGAAATCAGAATCTGCGCCGGGGTCCACCTAGAAAAAATACTCTTCTTCTCCATTACCCCATCTAGCTTCGCCCTCCTTAATAAGAGCGTTTTAGCATAGTATTACCCAAAAAGCAAGGCTGACTCAAACGAGTCAGCCTATGGATCCGCTTACTTAGGCTAGCTGCTGCTTAGCAGTCTCTACCAACTGGCTAAAAGCGGCAGCGTCGTTAATGGCTAGGTCCGCCAACATCTTGCGGTTAACTGTCACGCCCGCCTGCTTCAGGCCGCACATCAATCTGCTATACGAGATGCCGTTAACACGCGCAGCGGCGTTGATACGAGCAATCCAAAGACGGCGGAAATCACGTTTGCGCTGCTTGCGGTCACGGGTTGCATAAGACTGGGAATGGAGCAGTTGAGTTGCAGCAGATCTATATAGTGTACTTTTGCTACCGCGGTAGCCTTTAGCTAATTTCAGTACTTTCTTATGACGAGCCCTTGCGGGAACATTTCCTTTTGCACGTGGCATAGTCGCCTACCTCCTATTTGGTTACTAGAAATGATACGGCAGCATTTTCTTAACGCGTGCTGCATCGCCCGGGGTGAGTAAATGTTGGTTGTCCAAGCGCCGCTTTTGGCTAGCGGACTTGGCGCTAAACTTATGGGCGTCGTGAGAACTATTGCGCAAGATCTTTTTCTTAGCGGTAACCTTAAAGCGCTTCGCACAGCCCTTGTGAGTTTTCATTTTTGGCATCGAAGTATCCTCCTTAGTTTTCAGCCTTATCGGTCTTAGGCGCCATAATCATAATCATATTGCGCCCTTCGATCTTTGCTTCTCTTTCCACGGTGCCGCTCTCTACTGCCTCGACAAACTGCTCAAAAACCTTTTTGCCCAGGTCAGCATGAACTATCTGCCGCCCGCGGAAGCGCATGACAACCTTAATTTTGCTGCCAGCTTTCAGCATGCGGTCGGCATTCTTGGCTTTGATCAGAAGATCCCGCTCCTCGATGGTCTGGCTCAACTGGACCTCCTTAATGGTGATCACTTTTTGCTTCTTACGGGCCTCGCGCTCATGCTTACTCTGCTCGTATTTGTGACGACCATAGTCCATAATCTTACAGACTGGCGGCCTAGCGGTCGGAGCGATATTGACCAAATCTAAATTCCTCTCGCGAGCAATCTGTAATGCCTCGCGTGAACCCATGATACCCAGCTGCTGACCGTTTTCGTCGACCAGTCGCACTTCGCGCAAGCGAATCTGCTCGTTAACCTGCGGGTCTCTGTTCTCCCTACTGATAGATAAACCCCTCCATTTACTAAATAATAAAAGGTGAGCGGCCTAAGCCGCTCACCTACAGAAAGCATAGCAATACAAACATTGCTCTTCTAACTACAGACCCTGTAACTGCAAATTTGCGTCGCAGGGTGAGAAGCGGCTGGCTTCTACTTTACAGAGCTATGTTAGCATATGCCGCCGGGCGCGTCAACTAATCCATCTGCCTCTCGGCTATCATTTTTTGCAGCTCAGCGATCAGCTCGGGCAAAGCCCTCGTACCTTGATCACCGTGTTCGCGCTGACGCACCGCTACCACCTTGGCTTCTGCCTCGCGGTCGCCAATAACCAGCATGTAGGGGATTTTGGCTAGCTGGGCTTCTCTGATCTTCAGGCCAATCTTCTCACTGCGATCATCAAGCTCCACGCGGATGCCCGCATCAAAGAGTTCTTTGTATACTTCCTGGGCATAAGCATGGGCTCTATCAGTAATTGGTAAGACCTTGACCTGCACTGGCGCTAACCACAGCGGGAAAGCACCGGCATAGTGCTCAATCAGAATGGCTAAGAACCGCTCAATGGCACCAAAGGCAACGCTATGCACAGTTACTGGGGTATGCCGACCGCCATCTTCGCCAATGTAGTAGAGCTCGAATTTCTCGGGCATCTGGAAGTCAAGCTGAATGGTAGCGCACTGCCAGGAACGACCTAGACAGTCGGTCAGATGGAAGTCGATTTTCGGTCCATAGAAAGCGCCATCGCCTGGGTTAATGCTGTAAGGGACCTGCTTCTCTTCCAATACCTTCTGTAGGGCATTTTCAGCCATCTCCCAAGCTTCATCCGACCCCATCGAGTTCTCTGGCCGCGTAGATAGCTCTACATGGTAAGAGAAACCAAAGGTCTGATAAAAATGGTCGACCAGGTCGATGCGATTGGCCAGCTCCGACTCAATCTGATCAAGTGTCATGAACACGTGGGAGTCATCCTGCGTAAAAGCTCGGACACGCATCATCCCGTGTAGCACACCCGATTTCTCATGCCGGTGCACCAGACCGAGTTCCGCTAACCGCAGGGGTAGATCCTTGTAAGAACGTAGCTTGTTGCGATAAACGAGCATGGCCCCGGGGCAGTTCATGGGCTTAATGGCATAGTCGTTTTCATCAATCTTGGTGAAATACATGTTCTCTTGGTAGTGATCCCAGTGGCCGCTACGCTCCCATAGTTCGCGGTTCAAGATGATTGGGGTACGGATTTCCTGATAACCAGCGCGCCGATGCTGTTCGCGCCAAAACTGCTCCAGTTCATTGCGCACGACCATGCCATTGGGCAAATAGAAAGGAAAGCCAGGCCCCTCGTCTTCAATCGAGAATAGCTCTAGTTCGCGCCCTAGCTTACGGTGGTCGCGTTTCTTGGCCTCTTCAATAAGTCGTAAGTGCTCTTCTAGCTCGGATTGTTTGAAGAAAACAGTTCCATACACCCGTTGCAGCATCGGGCGTCGCTCATCTCCCCGCCAATACGCTCCAGCCAAGGAGAGCAAGCGCAAGGCCTTGAGATAACCGGTGTGCGGCAAGTGCGGCCCGGCACACAAGTCGATGAATTCACCCTGACGGTAACTAGAAATTGGTGCGTCCTCAGGCAGATCTTCAATCAGTTCAACCTTGAAGTTTTCTCCCCGCTTACGGAAAAACTCGATTGCCTGCTCGCGCGGCAGAACCTCCCGTTCCAGGGGTAGCTTTTCCGCCACAATCTTGCGCATCTCTTCTTCGATACGCGGCAGGTCCTCGGGCTTGAGCGATTCGGTCATGGCGAAATCATAGTAGAAACCATCCTTGACCGACGGACCGATGGCCAGCTTAGTGCCTGGGAAAAGGCGACAGACAGCCTGCGCCATCACGTGAGATGCCGTATGGCGCATCGCATCAAGGGCGTCAGGCGAGTCGATAGTGAGGATCTCCACCTGGGCACCATCTGGAAGCGAGGTGCTCAGATCCTGAACAACGCCGTTCACTTTCGCTAGCACCGCCTCTTTAGCTAGCCTAGAGCTGATGGCGGCAGCAAGATCGGCTGCGGTGCTTCCCGCCGGTAGCTCGCGCTGTGAACCATCTTTGAGCTTAATCGTGTAGAACTGCATGCTAAACCCTCCCTAGATTAAGAAATATAAAACCCTCCCGTCCCTGCCGCAGCAACAACTGCTGCGTCAGGGACGAGAGGGACATATGCTCGCGGTTCCACCCTGCTTGGTAGCCTTAGCTACCCACTTGCTAGCACCTAACGCGTGCCAAACGCCTGCCTTAGCATCGCTATCACGATGGTTCCAGCCCGGAGCTCCAAGGTGGTAGCAACTATACTGGTTTCGCGCACTTACAGCCTAGATGCGCGTCTCTGGAAAACCATCTGCATAGTTGCGTCCTCTTCATAGCTATTAGGAGTAGTATACTCAGTTGCTTAGCTTTGTCAAGGCTTTAGTCCTTTTTATGCTCGCCCACCAAAAGCTGCAAGCAATAGTCACAAGCCCGGCAGAGCTCTACCCGGGGCTCAAAAACCTGTTTTAGCGTATCCAGTAGTTTCGTTTTGCCTTGAAACGTGCCCGCATGCAGGACCAAGTGTCTCGGTGCCGCCGATAGCAAAGCGCTAATCAGCAGGTCATCCTGGTCGGTGTAGCCGCTTTGCGCTTTCAGCTCATTTGTCAGCACATCCGCCTGCAAGACATGCCCTTGTTCATCAAGCAGCGCAAACCCGTTAGGCCCCGTAAGCACCACATGCACCACATCATGCCTCGGCTCAAGTATCTCCACAAAGTGGCGCAACAGCTGAATAAACTCCTGATATTCCTTCTCATTGAGGTACTGATCAATAGACAGGTACAGGACATCCTCTAGCTCTTCCCAGTAATGGCGCAAGCGAAAGTGCAAGAAACCGTCGAGGTTGATTCTGCTTTGATCCTTTAAATAGGCCGATAGCGATTCCCGAATGCGGCTCTTGCGCGCTACCTGATAGACCAACCGGTTAGGCCCCGCATCCCTCTGCACCAATTTGGCACTAGCCAGTTGCACAATCCTCTGTTTCTCGCTTTCGCTAAAGCAATGAAAACGACGGCTTAATACTCGTAGCAAAGTAGACTGCTGCCAATCGTCAACCAAAATATCCGTAAGCGTATTAGCAATGCACTGCCGACTTAGATGCCGCCGTTCCGACAAAGAATAAGCGGCATCGCCATAATCAAGCTGGCAGAACAAGAAATTAAAGAAGCGAGAACGGCTTGTCTCAATGTCCACCTTTATGCCATCCGCAGCCAAGAAAGCTAACTCCTGGCGCAGCCTAGTCTCAATAGAGTCGAGGGAATTCTGCGCTCCGATGCAAATAACGTCGGTCATGCACCTCACACTCCCTTCCTTAGCTATTATATGAATGGCACAAAAACCATATACAGCAAGGACAGGGCAGAGAAGCAAGAAAACCTGCCGCAAAAGAGCGGCAGGCCTTGGTCGGCGGTTGCCTGCGGTAATGTATTCTATTTCCTTAGCAGGCTAGCGACTAATCTTTCCAACAACTGCGGCAAGACATCTTTAGCAAAAGGAACATGAATCCTCTCAGTGAACTTGTGAATGTCACGACCAAAAGCACCCATATTCACAGCTGGGGCGTTGATCATACTTAGATCTTCAAGCGGCAGGTAGTAGGCGCTGCCCCAAGTCGGGCAGTTATCCTTGATGATCTCAACTACTTCAGCGGCATCTTGCAGCATGACGTAGCTAGAATCGGAAATACCGAGATAGAACTCCTCATGCTTAAGATTTACCCCAAGTTCCTTTGCGTGGACCTGCAAAGCGGCAACTGCCTGCATCACGTGCAGTTCCTTCTCAGTTTCCCGGCGATTGCGGATATGCGGATAATAGGGCGGTGCAAAGGCAATAACTATTTTCGGCTCCCGATTGGGACAATGACGATGTGTTTCATGAATTAGCTCCAGCGTGAGGCGCTGCAAATCCGTACCGCTCGCCTGTAGGCGCTCAGTTAGGCTATCGATGGCTCTTACCAGCTCTTCGCCATGGGCCGCATAGGCCTGTTCCCACAGCTCCGCAAAGGTGAGAACCTGCGGCTGCCACTCTACCCTATTCAAAGACTTTCCAGCCGTTGCTTCCCAGGCCCTGACGGACTGCTGATGCTGCTCTAAGGCGGCTACCATAGCTTCTTCGCATAATGCCTGCAACTTCTGCATCATCACCCTAGGCGAAGCCCCCAACGTGAATACATTGAAGAAGCCCCAAGCGACAGTTGGTGTAGATACATTGTAGCGCTGCTTCAAGTCACCGCCTAACAACAGCGTAGGCGGGAAAGAAACCTCACCAGCACCACTATCAAAGAAATCGGGGTTCAATTCCAGCCGGCGCGTAACCTCGGCTAACAACAGATGCGCATTAAGGCCACTGTAAACAGTTCCGGCATGGGTCTCCTTGCCGAAACAGTAGACCAACGGCAGTATCTTGCCATCAGTGCCCGTCTGCACCACGTGTCCTTCATCGACGATGCCATGTGACTCGCTGTTTAAGGCTGCAACAAAATCAAGGCCATACGCTACCTGCATTTCCCGCAGCAAATGAATGGCATGCCGCATACCCAAAGAGTTGTTTTCCTCGTCAGGCACTGTTAGGAGCAGCAAGTTGCCAGACAGCGCCGCGGGGTTAGCGGCCGCCTTCTCGATTAGGGCAATCTGAATTGCTAAACCATAGAGCATGTCCATCGTGCCCCGCCCAAACAACCATTCCCCGCTCTCCAAATCAGCTCGCGCAGCCTCAGGCAATACCTGTGGGTTCTGCCTCAAAGCGTTGGTTAGTTCCTCGGGCCTAAAGGCCAGGTCCCTATAAACACCATAATCCTCAATGCCCACCACATCATGGTGGCTGAGCAGAATAACCGTCTGGTCACCCGTTCCCCGCACCAAGGCCGCTACCACAGCGGGCTCGTTCTCTGCCGGTAACGGTAACAACTGCAAATAATCTGGGTTGGCC
>CALNBW010000420.1 GCA_937874815.1 uncultured Bacillota bacterium
AATCAGCTTGTAACTACTGGCGTAATGAGCCAAATGGTTGTAAGAAATATTGGAGACCATAACATCTGCCATGGCAAAGGTGGTGAATTCCTCATTCATAACGGTAATCCCCTGGCGCGTCTTGCTATCCTCATCTAGGTAATAGGTAATATCATTTTCGACGTCCACCCAGCGCATAGAAAACACGCTAAAAATGACTGCAATAATATAGAATAGGAACAACAGATTGCGCCTATCCACAATTATCGTTGCTATCCGTGTCAACAATTTCATCTATGCTTCATTCCCCATCTATGCCTCATGTTTGTATGCTGGATATGCACTTGGCCAAGCCTTTCCCTAGCAAAATGGTTAACTAGTTAACATTTTACCATTACTAGCATGTATAGTCTAAGGTCAAGCACAGAAGAACTTTGAGTTTTTTTCCTAGCGACGCAAAAACCGCCCCATGCCTGCCAAGCATTAGGGCGGTTTCCGCCGCTACTCCTGCACTATACGCTTTCTTTTCAGCTTTCGGTATGCGCCCAGAGTTTTAAGGTAGCCTGTACCGAACAGCGTTAGCATCGCAGCATAGGCACCAAACATATATAGGTATGCTTCCGGGACATATCCCAAACGTAGGCAATGGGAAGCCAATGCTACCACGTAAGCCAGTGCCACAAATGAGAGCAAAGCTATCAGCCGGGTAACCCTCTGAAAGTGGGCAATGCGCGAATCTAGGCCGGAAAAGAGATTAAACGCTCCCTCAGACGCTTTTTTTCTGAGATACACCCATTTCTTGAACGAGCCTACGTGTTCGGCTCCAGTTTCCTCGATGAACTGGATGTAAGCCCTGCTTTCAGGATGGCTAGGGAAGTGTCGCAACCACTCCAGATGATATTGATACTCGCCCGGCGTCCCTTCCTGAAATACGTATCTACAAAAACCCACGTCTGTCAGCAGCAGACCTTTTGCCGCCATCTCGTTAAGCCATTTTTCCTCTTTCTCAAAATCCCAGGCCCAAAAAAGCTTATGAACCGCATGCTTCATTTTGCTTCCCCCCTCGTGATTAGCTCTCCGTTTGCGAGCAACTCGCGTAAGCGCCGGATCTCATTTTCAACAGCTGCCTTTCCTTGCGGCAGGATAACGTATTCTTTCCTCCTGCTGTTCTTCTCGCCAGGCAAAGCCTCTATCCAGCCCCTTTCCACCAAAGTGCTTAACGCGCCATACAATGTTCCCGCCGCCAATAGTACCCGTCCGTTACTTAGCTCCTCGATTTTCTGCATTATGCCGTAGCCATGCAAAGGCTCATACAAAGACAGCAAAATGTAGTAAACGGCTTCAGTAAGGGCAATGTTCTCCACCTCATATGCCACCTGTCGTTATACCCTCCCCCGTTATATCGTCCATCGATATAATAATACTCGGGAGCCGATATAGTTGTCAAGAGGCTGAATGAAATTTACGAAGGCATTTTTTCTATCGACAATCAGCTTATGACAGCAGAAACGGTGGTAATGTCTGGTCCTGCAGTTTGACCAGCCATTACCACCGTCCCCGTAGCTTTTCATATTTTAAATCGGCTTCCGCAACTTCACTCAGGGCCGATTCCGCGGCATCAATCGCTTCGGCTACCTTTTCGTCCGCAATATCCGCCCATATATCCATGTCCGAATACTCGTCCGCCGTGCCGTTAGCATCTGCTCCTTCCAACCAAAGAGCATAGATATAACTTAGTGGTTCAAGCTTCTCCTTTAGTCTAGCGACAATGTGCCGCTTGATCTCATCTGTAGCGCAAGGCGCTAGGCTGTTTTCCGAGCTGATATGTGGCCCGCTGTGGCCTTGAATGTGATGCTTCACGTTGCCCAGCTTCTTATTCCCTTCCCTCATCGTGTTCCCTCCTATTCAGCAAGGCCTACCGCCTCCGCCGGTCAAGCCCTAGATCATAAATCATAATAAGGGGCAAGCAGCCATTTCCCGTCTTCCTGTACAAATTTGTACATGTGCAGGCCCTGATAAACCCTACCATCCTCATATTCTTTGGTTTGCTCTTTCTCCACAATTACCATGGTCTCGCTCGCTTCCAGCACCCGCATAACTGTCGCTTCGATCAAGTCTTCTGGGGGCCAGCCGGCTGCACCACCTGTTGTATAAAGCCTACCTTCTACCTCAACGTAATTATCTCCCCGCAAGTACCAAGCGGTGAACTCCTCTGTATAGGTTTGTCGCAGAAAAGCTTTTAGGCTCTCGTAATTCGGAAAGCGTGTATCTGTAACCAGGTAGTAGTCCCTATCGTTTACCCGCGCCGTGGCATTATAGTCATGCTTGAGCGAATCTAGTTGGAACATACTATCATTAATAATATCGTGCTGCCTCACCAGCTCCTCAAATCTGGCCTCTTGCATGGGGCTAATTTCGATGCCTGACCATACGAAAAACTCGTAGCCATAAGGAGCAAAAAGCCATGCGCCCTTACTGAATACAAATTCCGTCCAAGAAGAATAGGTGGCTAACTCTCCGTTGAGACTGCGATAATGTTCCTGGAGTTTTACGACAACTGTGGAATTAGTGATGCGAGTAACCTCCGCTTCGATGGCTTCTTTTCTTTCTGTCATTTTGTCAGGGGCGTCTTCCACGTTGACGTAGAGTAGGCCATCAACCTCTATGTATTCCCCTTTCTGTAGTAGTAAGTCGACGAGTTCTGGCACATAAGTCCGGTGTAAATAAACCATAAACTCGGCAAAGCTTGGGAGCCTGGCATCGGTTATCGGATAATATAGCTTGCCGTTTGCCATATGTGGCTTTTCCTTGTCATAGCTTAAGCAGCTTTCGCCACGTACGCCTTGACCTAACAGCTCAGCACATTCAATAAGCCCGGTCAGCTGTTCCCTTATCTCGCTATCTAGCTCTAGACCGGTCCATGCAACCTCACGAGGACCTGTGGCAACAGGGCTTTCGTTTTCAGAGGCGGGCAGATTGCCGCATCCGCTTTTGTCGTCTTCCTCGGGCATAACGGCGGCTTTACAGCCGGCTAACAAAAAGACCACCAACAATAGCACTACTAAAGCTTCGGCGCACCTGTAATTTTTCTTTCTCACCAGCGCTTCCTCCCAGCTTCAAGTTCGCACACGCAATGCGAAATCCTATTTATTCTCCGCTACCCCAGCATACAGTTATTCCTTTATATTCCGCTTCTGCATTCAGGAATCCTGCTTAGTGTCAAAGGCTGTAATCTGGGTATGACGGCGGCCGTCCTACACGCGCTACTTATTCTCGCCGTCCTCGCAGTGAAACAACACGCCAGCACTTACATTTAATGCTGGCGTGTTGTACTATTTATGCTGTTACAAGTGTACACCCCGGCGGTCCACTACAAGCCGAAACCAGTTGCCCAGCGCTATTTGCAAATTCAAGATATTACACCCCCAAAGCAGCCTCTATTTCCTCAATAGACAGCCATCCATCTTCCCGTCCTGATTTTTCACCGACGGCCAGCTGGGACAAAAGCCTAATGGTTGCCTGCGCTTTCTCGTAGTCTGCAATATCCATAAGTGCATAGCGCCCTCTACCATTTTTAGTTAGGAACACAGGCTCGCCTGCAGCAACGTCCCGCAATACTTCATTGTAACTTCTCAAATCTGAAACGGGCCTAATGTTTGGCATAAAACCAACCCCCTTACAAGGGTATTGTACCTAAATTCTTCGTAAAATACTACATCTATGTTTACAGCAAGTAAGTTAACCATTCCCCAACGCTTTTAGCTAACCTAAGAAAACCCTTATCGCTATCGCCGGTGGTTCGCTGCTAATTCCTCAAACCAACTCTTTGCCTCTTCCATCTTTCTTTCAATATCGCTCAGCGAGGACACCTGGCAAAGTAAGTCAATTTCTCTACGCTTTCCTTGGGGGTATGTTGTGAGATATGCACCAACCCGTAATCGGTATAGGCTAGCATATACCGCATACGCGACAAACTCACAAGCGGTTCTAGCACATACCGTTGGTAATAGGCAAATGCTTCGGGATATAGTCCGCGCCGCACATATTTCAGAACCCGCGCATGCTGGGCATAACGGTATTTCATCTTCTTCAGCAAAGCTTTGTAGCGCCGCAACATCTAGCCTAGTTACGCTGTTATTCCCCTGCTACTATAGCCCACTGCTCATATAGCTCCTCCAGCCTTGCCTTAAGCACAAACCTCTTTTCATATAAAGAGTTCAATACTTCATAGTTGTCGCTAGAGCTTTCTAGGCCCATATCTATAGTCTTTAGTTGCTCCTCAAGCTCACTTATGTAAGCCTCTAATTCTGCTAGCTTCTGCTTCGGAACGATTGCATCGCTATTTCTAGTATTCGCTTTCTCATGTTTGACCTTTTCCCGTTTAGCGGGAGGAGGCGCTGGTTGCTGTTCTCGTGCCCTGCTTTCTTTGTAGTATTCATAATCGCCATGATAGTCCTTTATCCTACCGTCAGCCAGCTCCGCTATTCTGCTGCCGAACTTATTGATGAAATACCTGTCATGGGACACAAAAAGCAGTGTCCCCTTAAAGTCGGCCAAGGCACCCTCCAGCCACTCCCGGGAATCAATATCCAGGTGATTCGTGGGCTCATCAAGTATGAGCAGGTTCACATCCGTCTGCATCATTAAGCAGAGCCTAAGTCTGCTCTTTTCGCCACCGGACAGGTTCTCCACCGTCTTATGGACGTCTTCCTGGCGAAACTTGTATCGCGCCAGCAAATTTCTGGCCAAACCTTCTGGCAACCTCAGCGTCTGAGTCACTGTCTCCAACAGGCTGAGCTTTGGATTCCCAAAAGTCACGATCTGAGGGAGGTAAGCAAATCTAACACTGTCACCCAGCTTGATAACGCCTGCATCCGGCAGCTCGTCCCCGATAACGATTTTCAACAGGGTTGATTTACCCGAGCCGTTATTCCCCAAAATGGCTACCCTTTCATCTCTTTGAATGAGTAAGTCTAGGTTATCCAGCACCTTTTTTTCATCGTAACTCTTGGAAATCCCTCGCGCATAGATAATATCCTTACTCGAGAATTCATGCTCAGAAAACCGGGCATGCAAACTCTGCTCTTTTCTAGGCCTGTCGGTTTTCTCCATCCTCTCAATTCTTTTTTCAATGCTGAAGGCTCTTTTATGCATAGCCTCGTTAT
>CALNBW010000421.1 GCA_937874815.1 uncultured Bacillota bacterium
AGTACGAGGTGGTTGCCATCCCAAGCACGGGGATGGCTATGACAAACCCCTTGCGCAGCCCCTTAATCCCGTAGGCTTCTTCTAGAACATCCGATAGGTAGCTTAACAAGCCAAAAAGCATAAACAAAACTAAAAGCCCGGTCAAGAAAGCAGCCGCCAGTGACCAGGCATCTCGCTTCAGGATTTTCCCTATCTGCCGGAAGTAAGCTCTGGCACTTTCTTGTTCCCGTTGAAATTCTGGTTCCTCAACTTTAATCCAAACCCCGAGGGCAATGGGGATGGCTAGTAGGGGGTAAAGAAAAAAGGGAGCGAACCAGATAATTAGCCCGGCCAGCGAGCCTAAGATGGGGCTAACGACCTTGCCCAATCCATTGGCCGATTCCAATAACCCGAGGGCCTTGGCCCGCTCCGATGACTGAAAAATATCGCCGGCTAAGGCCATTGCCATCTGATAGGTACCGCCGCCACCGAGCCCCTGCAAGACGCGGGCACCGAGAATGAGTGGGAAGGGACGCGATGTCAGCAGGGCTGCCAGCCCAGCCAGGAGTCCGCCTAAGCCAAAAATAAATAACGCCGGTACAATCACAACTTTGCGCCCGTAACGGTCGGACAGGTAGCCGGCAATAGGAATGGTTAGCCCAGCGGGCACGGAAAAGGCAGTTATGATTAGGCCTACCTGAAAAGGTGTCAGCTGCATTTGGGCCTGCATTAGGGGTAGAACTGGGATCAGCAGGCTATTGCTTAGTACCATGACAAAGGGAACTCCGCAGAGGAGAGCGAATGGTATGCGCATGCTAGCTTTCATGGACAGCCTCCTTAAGGGATGTGACTGTTACTACAGACTAGCATCACCCCCGGGGTGAGAGCATATGCAGTTAGTTTTGACAACTGACTGGCTTTCGGTTATATATGGTATCAGAGAAGCTGTTTACTCACGTCTTAGGGAGGTGGGCGTTTTGGATCCAGTTGCTTTTACTATTGCTGGCTTGGAAGTACGTTGGTATGGAATACTGATCTCAATTGGTATGTTTCTCGGCCTCTATTTGGCCCTGCGCGAAATACGCCGTTTGGGAGAAGATGAGGACCAGCTTATTACTCTTTTTCTCTACGCTATTCCGGCTGCAATAGTGGGCGCTCGCCTCTACTATGTAGCTTTTTCTGGCATGCTCGATTGGTACCTGAGTCATCCTTTGCAGATTATAGATACTCGTCAAGGAGGGATGGCGATACATGGAGGCCTGATTGGAGGTTTCTTGGCCGGTTGGCTGTATACGCGGCGGCATCAGATCAACTTTCGTAAGTGGGCCGATGCGGTTGCGCCGAGCATTGCCTTAGGGCAAGCTATTGGTCGCTGGGGCAACTTCTTTAACCAAGAGGCCTATGGCCGCCTGACCAACTTGCCATGGGCCATGTATATTGACGGTGCTTATCGGCATCCCACCTTTCTCTATGAATCCTTGTGGGACCTACTTGTCTTTGCCTTGTTGCTGCGTCAACGTTGGCATAAGAGATTCGAAGGCGAGATCGTCCTTTGGTATTTCTTGCTTTACTCAGTTGGCCGTTTCTTTATTGAAGGTATGCGTACA
>CALNBW010000422.1 GCA_937874815.1 uncultured Bacillota bacterium
TAACTAACGCTGCCTTCGACATGACATATTCATAGGAAAGATCGCTGTAAGCGAGAACTACTTGGTCAACTGCCAAGCGTTTGATCAGCTCGGGTAACTCTTCCTCTGCATAGATCGGGATACCCTCTGGATATAGTTTGCCAGCCAGGACCGCCGGGTACACTCGCCCTTCGATATCTGGAATTTGGGTGGCCGTGAAGGCAACTACCTCGTAATTAGGATTGTCCCGATAAAGAACGTTGAAGTTGTGAAAATCTCGACCTGCTGCGCCCATGATGAGAATCTTTTGTGCCATAATTTTCCCTCCTGGTCTTTTTATTTAACGAGGCTGCTTTACAAGCTGTCAGTCGGGTGTAAACGTAGCACTAACGAACACTATATCGGTCCCGCATCCCCCCTTTGGTGAACGTTTGCCTTGGGATCGTGGCCATGCTAAAGCGCGGCACACGGCCTTTCTTATGCGTCTTTTGCGCCTGTTTGCGCCTATTTCTAACGGGTGAAGCGCGTCCCCGTTTCACCAGCTAATGCTTGGGTAGCTGCTTGCAGTGACGTAATGATGGCCATCTCGCCGCCAGCTGCTAAGAAGTTGCAGGCAGCGGCCACCTTGGGCCCCATGCTACCAGCCTGGAAATGTCCCTCTGCCTGGTAGGCCTTTGCTTCCGCCAAGCTAACGTCACCGAGGAAGCGCTGGGTGGGCAGCCCCCAGTTTAGTGCAACTGCCTCCACGTCGGTTAGGATCAGCAATATATCTGCCCCGATGTCGCTAGCTAAGCGCTGACCAGCCAGATCCTTATCAATTACTGCTTCCACTCCTTGCAGGCCTGCTGCAGTTTCCACGACGGGGATGCCACCACCACCAGCGGCGATGACGATAGCGCCACTGTCAATGAGGTTAATGATTGCTTCCCGTTCCCAGATGCGCAGAGGTGTAGGCGAAGGCACGATGCGTCGCCAGCCACCGCGCGCCCGATCTTCCTGAAGTGCTACCCCCTGGGCCCTAAGCTTAGCTGCCTGTTCCGTAGAGTAAAAGGGGCCGATGGGCTTGGTTGGGGCCGAGAAGGCCGGGTCGTTAATGTCAACAACGACTTGAGTGACGACAGTAACCACTGGTT
>CALNBW010000423.1 GCA_937874815.1 uncultured Bacillota bacterium
TGATGGAACTGGCTAAGGACAAGCGGGGCACTTTTGTGAACATGGACTACCTCGACACCACCCGGGTGTTATTGGTCTATGAGTTGCCGCTTTCAGAAATCCTTTATGATTTCTTTGACCAGCTGAAATCCCGCAGTAAGGGATATGCCTCCCTCGACTACGAGGTAATCGGCTACCGTGAATCAGAGCTAGAGCGGCTTGATATCCTAATTAACGGGGAGATACTCGATGCGCTTTCCACGATTGTGCATTCGGATCGCGCCTACAGCAAGGGTAAGGGGCTGGTGGAACGCCTGCGGCGCATCATTCCGCGCCAGATGTTCGACGTGCCTGTACAGGCAGCCATTGGTAACAAAATCATAGCGCGCGAGACGGTGAAAGCCTTGCGTAAAGATGTCTTAGCGAAGTGCTATGGCGGCGACATCTCACGTAAACGTAAGCTGTTAGAGAAGCAAAAAGAAGGCAAGAAGCGGATGAAGCAGGTAGGTAATGTGGAAATACCGCAAGAGGCTTTCATGGCTGTATTAAAGGTGGATGACTAATGGCAACCGGCCTCTATATTCATATCCCTTTCTGTCACCAGAAGTGTGCCTACTGTGATTTCTACTCAGTGCCTGTGGAACTCGGGGCTATCGAACAGTACCTAGAGCTGCTCCTAGCCGAGGCTAGGCTGCGCGGCGCAGGCCAGACTATCAATACTGTGTTCTTAGGTGGGGGAACGCCGAGCCTGCTCTCTGCCCGCCAGATATCGACTGTCCTGGAAGGGGTCAGTCGATATTTTTGCTTGGCGGAGGGGGCAGAGATTACTCTCGAGGCTAACCCAGAAACGCTAACGCCGCAAAGTTTATCGGCCTATCACGCGGCGGGCATTAACCGCTTAAGTATGGGAGTACAGACACTTACTCCCGCACTTTTGCCACTGCTAGGGCGAAAGCATACGGCTAAAGAGGCCCTGACTGCTATTGCTTGGGCGCAAGCCGCAGGCTTCGTTAACTTGAGCTGTGACCTGATCTACGGCATCCCCGGGCAGACTCTCGCTAGTTGGCAAGATGATCTACGTACCCTGGTGGCTCGCGGCTTGCCTCACCTATCGGTTTACTGCCTAGAGATCTATGATGAGACCCCGCTGGGACGCGCTGTGGCTAGTGGTGCTGTGCAGCGGCCTGATGACGACGCAGCGGCAGACATGTACGATTTTGCCCGAGACTATTTGCCTGAACAGGGTGTACAGCAATATGAGATCTCTAATTTTGCCAGACCGGGTCGGGAGTGTCGGCATAATCTTAACTACTGGCAAAACGGTGATTATCTGGGCTTGGGGCCGGCCGCATGCTCTTATGGGCAAGATACCCGTGAGTGTAATGTAGCTGACTTACAGACCTACAAAGACCTGATTAAATCAGGACAGCTGCCTACTGGTTCCAGTGAACATCTTGATGAGCGTGACATAGCTGCTGAAACAGTCATTCTAGGCCTGCGCCTGAGCACCGGGGTTGATCAAGAGGCCTTTGCTAAGCGTTTTGGTTATTCCTTGGAGGCGGCTTTCGGGGATGAAATTAGCCAGTTGCTACAGAAGGGCTGGCTGCAGCGCTCTGAACGCGGGTATGCTTTGCCTAAGCACATGCGGCCGATTGCTAATGCAGTATTCTGTAGCTTTTTGCGTGACTCCAATACTTGACAACCTAAAACAGCTGGTGCTATCTTAGAGTTAGTATCTTAGCACTCTCTAAAGGAGAGTGCTAACAACAAAGGGGCAAGCCTCTTGTTGTCTATGTTTTCGCTGACGCGAAAGCCACAGACTAGATGATTGCCTTGCAATCACCACTTTATTAAATCGCAATGCCAAAGCATTGCTAGGAGTGAGGACGAATGGGGTTAGATAAGCGTAAGCGTCAGGTTCTTTATGCCATCGTCCATGACTATATTCAAACGGCTGAGCCCGTCGGGTCGCGCACTATTTCTAGGCGCTATGAGTTGGGTGTTAGCCCCGCTACCATTCGCAATGAGATGAGCGATCTGGAGGAAATGGGCTACCTAGAGCAGCCTCATACCTCGGCTGGCCGTATCCCTTCAGACCAAGGTTATCGTTTTTATGTGGACTCGCTACTTCGTGTTCCCAGCTTAACGGCGCAGGAAGTGGAAATCATGAAACGGTTACTGTCTCTGCGGATGCGAAGCGCCGAAGAGATTGTGCAGCAGTTGGCCAAATTGCTGTCGGCTTTGACCAGTTATACCGCCATTGTGCTTGGGCCCTCCGAGTCCCAAGCCAGATTGCGCCAGGTGCAACTGGTGCCAATAAGCTCTCGGCAGATCTACCTAGTAGGCGTGACTGATGGTGGCTTATTGCTAAACCGCATGGTAGATATACCGGGCGGTGTTCAGGCAGAAAGCCTCGCTTCCCTCCAGCAGTGGTTTAACCGACGGTTAGCCGGTCTTACTCTCGAGCAGATTAAGCAGCAAAGTCTTGCCGCCTTGCAGCATGACATGCAAGTTAGCATTGATCTTTTCGAGATAGTTATGGACGAACTTTTGGGCAGCGTCAACCAACAGGAAGTCGGCAAGGTGTATTTAGGTGGGACAACCAATATCCTAAACCAGCCAGAGTTCCATGACTTGCATAAGGTGCGGAGTATCTTGGAGCTCCTCGAAGAAGACGCCCTTATTTGGGAGGCGATGGCTCAAGTGGCGGGCAAAGGTGTTTCGGTGACTATTGGAGCGGAAAACTCCCTTAGCGCCATGCAGGAGTGTAGCCTGATTACGGCTGAATATCGTTTAGGCGATGGCTTAGTAGGGCATTTTGGCCTGCTTGGACCTACCCGCATGAATTATGACCGAGTGCTAGCTCTGGTGCAGGGTGTCTGTGACACTCTAAACCAACTATACGGCATGTAGGGGCGTGCGCCCGCAGATAGGGGGTATGCAGTATTTCCATCAAGCAAGTCAGCGGTAACAGCGAGGTCGATGAAAAACTAGCAGCGCTAACCACTAACGCGACAGCCATTCAAGCTATCGCTGCCGCTGTGGAAGGCACCATCGGCCCTAAGGGGCTAGATACCATGTTGGTGGACCGTTTTGGCGACGTGACCATCACTAACGCTGGTGTCACCATCCTAGACAAAATGGAGGTCAACCATCCTGCTGCCCACATGCTAATCAACACGGCTAAGGCTCAGCAGGAGGAAGTCGGTGATGGCACCACCACCGCCACCATCATAGCAGGCGCTTTGGTGGCAGAAGGGGTTAACCAGGTGGTGCGGGGCGTGCCTGTAGCTAGGATTATTGAAGGTTTGCGAGCTGGCTTACAGGCGGCGCTCGCTTCGTTGGAGCACCGTAGTCGGCCTTTACAGGGGCTAGACGACCCGATTTTGCGGCAAATTGCCTATATTGCGGGGCGCGAACATGATGATATTGCGGATCTGGTAGTGCGCGCCGCAAAACTGGTCGGTTGGGAGAAAATGCAGGATAAGGCCTTCAAACTGGCTGATACCGTTGTAGCCGAAGAAGGCGCTGCTAACGAAGTTTTTTTGGGCGTAACTATCGATAGGCGACGCCTGAACAAGCAGATGCCCCAGGAGCTGACGGGCGTTAAGCTACTCATTGTCGATGATGCCTTAGAGCCAGAAGAGATAGAAGACGAAGCGCTGGCCACTGAGGCTGGCTTTGCCCGTTACTTAGAGCTGCAGCGAGAGTTTAAGGCTAACATAGCCAAGCTAATTGCTATGGGAGTAAACCTGATTCTCGTTGACCGTGGAGTGCACGGCCTGGCAGAAGAGATGCTGGCCGATGCGGACGTTATGGTTGTAGGTCGTGTGGCAGCACGCGAGCTACGGCAGGCGGCGGAACACTGCGGTGCCCGCGTGATTAAG
>CALNBW010000424.1 GCA_937874815.1 uncultured Bacillota bacterium
GATGCAGGAGACTTTTGGATCTAGGATCCGGCGGCTTCGAGATGCCAAGGGCATGACACAAGTTGATATGGCAAAAGCCCTATCCTTGGCTAATTCAACAATTTCTCAATATGAAGCTGATAGAAGAAGCCCTGACTCTGAAACCCTTATCAGGCTGTCAGATTTCTTCCAGGTCAGCGTTGACTATCTCCTTTGTAGGTCTAACCGTATCAGGGCCGATTTTTCTTCTACCCTCCCACGCCTAGGCACCATCCATGCCGGCCTGCCGATTCTGGCGGAGGAAAACTGGGATGGGGACGTGGATGCACCAGTTGAGTGGCGCGGCGATTTTGCCCTGCACATTCAAGGCGATAGCATGAGCTGGGTAGGCATCCATGAGGGAGATACCGCTGTACTCCGGCAAACCTCGGAGGTTCAACACGGTATGATTGTAGCCGCTGGCATTGAGGACATGGAGTGGACCGCTACCTTGAAATTCTACATACGTGAGAATGGACAAGCCTATCTGCGCGCGGCTAACCCCGCTTACGAAGATATACTGGTCGGCCCCGGGCACCGCATCATAGGCCAACTGGTAGGGGTGCTCAAAGAACCACCTAGCCTGCAGCAGTATAGAGAACATATGGCAAGCAAAGATGTTAGCGACTGCCAGTGGCTCAGTACAATAGAAACCGCCACCGGCCTGGGGCTCAGTGGCGATGAAGTAAGACATATGATCAACCTATTTGCTAAAGTAAGCCGCTCCGGCGGGGGCATGTAGATGGGATTCAGAGCCCGCTGCTAAATGCAGTGGGCTTTTTTGCACCTATTATTCTTAACACATTGCAGCAGGGAGGGTTTTTATGGGTTGGAATTTCCGAAAGAGCATTAAGGTGGGGAAAGGGGTTAGGATTAACCTTTCTAAAAGCGGAGTAGGAATCAGTGCTGGGGTAAAAGGTCTTCGTGTCGGCGCCAACAAGCGCGGTGTCTACACGTCACAGAGCATACCAGGTACTGGCCTTTATAAGCGGGAGTATATTGCTAAGTCATCTGAGAAAACAAGAAAGGAGCCGCTATCCACTGAGGTAGAAACTGCCACGGAGACAATTACTGAAGTAACCCCTAGTGAGCCAGTGGGGCAGAAACCTAGGAGGAAACGAGGAAAAGGATGCCTCACTATCCTAGCGATTTTCTTAATCATAGGGTTCATAGGAAGCTTGTCAGGCATAAGCGTAGACCAGGCTGAAGTGCTTGGCGCAGCGGCAGCTGATCAAATCAAGGTTAGGTATGCTAGCGGCTCAGAGGCCACTGTACAACTGGCTGGCATAGAACGAATACAAGGCGAAGCTGATGCTGCTGCCTTAAACTATGTTAAGACTTCATTGATTGGGCAAACAGTGTATGTCCAAAAGGCAAAAGCGGATAGGAATGCAGGCTTCATATGGACAGCCAAGCCGAAGAAAGCAGATAACGCTGAGATTAGGCAAAGCATGTTTAACGCTGCCTTATTACTCAATGGCTATACAAAATACAGCTCTGCTGGGGTTGACGATAAGTATAGGGACCCTCTAATAGCCTGCGAGGCAGAGGCCAAGCAAGCGCAACTAGGCACGTGGGCACCGCCCGCTCCACCGTCAAAAGAAATTGCAGTGGTTCCTGCTCCTGAACCTAAACCGGATCCGGCACGCGAACCTGCCAAAGAACCAGCTAAGGATACTACCAAACAGACAGCTAATACGACTACTCCATCAAGCGCGACCACTCCAGCCGCAAATAAACCTAAGGTTGAACAGCCTAAAGCGGACCCTAAGCAATCCATAGTCTATATCACTAACACGGGGGCTAAATATCACAGGTCTGGATGCCGCCATCTCAGTAAAAGCAAGATATCAATCAACTTAAAGGATGCCCAAGCTAGAGGCTATACACCTTGCAAAGTGTGTAGCCCATAGAGATCAATATCGAGAGGAGGAGTTTAATGTTGCAGCCACTTGAAAACATCGATTTACAAGCCTTAGTAAGACGCCATGGAAAAAAGAGACCTGCCGCTGTCAAGGAGCTTAGAAAACTTACTGGGTTAGGCTTGGCCGAGGCCAAAGAAGCTATTGACCAGGCGTACGATTTTGCCGAGCTAGGAGGGGCCTTCCCTACCTCTAGCATTCAGATGGGACTTGCCGAGGTTCTAAAAGGCGGGCTTGGCAAAGCTCTTGAAGAGACGCTCATGCCAGGAGAAAAGCTCATTGCCTCGCTTGAAGGCCTCATGGGGCAAGGGATTGCACTGACTGATACCCGAGTAATCATTGTAAAAGCCGGCATAGCCGCTGGTGCTATGTTCGGGCAAAAGGGAAAGGCCTTTAGGCTTAGAGATATTTCCTCTGTGGAGTACTCCTGCGCCCTTACCGAAGGTAGGATTCAGATCACAACCGCTGGCACAGTCGAATCGCAGCAGGGCTTTCTCATGAAAGGGCAAAGCTTTATTGACCAGGTTGCCGCCAGTAGGCAAGCCGAGAATGTCTGCCAGTTCGCATCCAACAAGAAGAAACAGTTTCAGGCTTTGCGCCAGCTTATTCAAGAGACCATTGAGGCTCCCGAGTCACGAGACCAAACAGCAGCTGCGGCGCCAGCTGGACAGGCGATAACAAGCATACCTGATCAGATTCGCGCACTTAAGGAACTAGCAGATATGGGCGCTATTACTTCTGAGGAATTTGAGAGGAAGAAGAAGGAACTGTTGGCGAGGCTGTAAGGCAGGAATGACACAGGTAACATGATCTTTGCCTTTAAAGAAATGGATAGGGATAAGTCAGCTATTAATTAAATAGTCACTATCAGTTCGCCTAGCAGAGTGATAAGATGAGATTAGAGGAGTGATTGACATGGCTAAAAAGGAGACGCGTCCTCACCCCATCTCTATCATCCGCGAGGCTTCCAAAGGAATCAGTGAAGGCCAAAAGGAGCAGGCCAGGATGAAAGAACGATTGGAGGAAATGCAGAGATGGGGAACAGCAAGAAAGAGCCCAGTCCGCGAATAGTTGAGTTCTTGTATCGCGATATGGAAAGACTGACCTCGCTTTATGCCCAACACTTTGGGGGAAACCTACTTGAGATTGCCTCGATGTCTTCAGGTAGCGAAACTGGCGTCAATCACATAGGAGGATCGGTTGCCGTGTTTGGTGGCCATATAGAGCAATCATCCACAAATACAGTTGGAGAGACACATAAGAGCGACCCGCATGATATGAGGATACTCAAACTCCTGAACGAGCTAAGTCTGCCGGTAACAAGGGCTCACCTATCGGGATTGATTGAGGGCAAAATCTTAATTCTCCAGGGGGAACTTTATATACGTAGCTACGCACTGATTAACGAAGTGATGGACCTAATCGCGGTACCAGAGATAGCAAAACAGATCCCAGAATTCCATGATGCTTCTATATCTTTGTCAGCTATTAAAGCAATGCTTAATTCGCTCCCGCTGGGGTTAGAGCTAGAATTAGAGAATTCAAAGGCACAGAGGTTAGTTGGTCCAATGAGACCGGAAGCATTATTAATACCTCCAAATGACCTAATGCGAACGTACGGAACTAAGGTCCCAGGAGAATGGTACGTTCTTGGAATTGTAGATGCCATCAACACTAGATCTGCAATGTCAGAGTCAGACGAGCTCTCAGCTTTATTAGATCACTTCGCTGAAATCGCAGCAACCATTATGCGACCTCAGAAGGTAATGCATAGGATTATACCGATATTGATTTATCGATACCTCGAAAGAGAACAGTAGTTCTTCAACATAGACATAGGCTGCCCCATCGGAGCTCTTCTTTTCCCCTTCCGTTTATATGCTTGCATAATCCGCCATGGCCTAGAACCCCACATAACAGGGCTGTC
>CALNBW010000425.1 GCA_937874815.1 uncultured Bacillota bacterium
TCGACTGAGGCGGCCAAAACTCGCCTAAGCTCAAACAGTTGGCCGCCTTTAACCGTCGATGTCTAAGCACTTTTTATTAGAGGCCCCAATGCGCTTTACGCGGGACCAACGACCTTCTCCTGAACCCTGAGGGACTTCTTCAGTGTTCTCTCACTGTCCCTTTTGACTCAAGCGGGCCCCACTAAAATAATGCTGGCTTATGCTTAGTCCGCATAGCCGTGCTATAATACGTTAAGAGCTGGGACGGGATAAAAGCGGTGCCCGTCCCGGCAGCTGTAGAGGCAAGCAGCACATCGGCTACTTCGGTGTCCTTGTTTGGAAAGGGGCAGCATCTAATGAATCTTGATGACTTCGAAAGTTATATAGACAGAAGAGTATATTTGCGTGGATACGATTACTATGAAAATGATCACATAGCTTCAGTTAAGAGGACGGGGGAAAATACATACGTAGCAGAGGTTGAGGGCGCTAACACGTATACAGTTGAGGTTCGGCTGGATGAAAGCCTAAATATCATCGAGGCTTTTTGCGATTGCCCCTTTGATATAGGCGAATATTGCAAACACCAGGTTGCTGTTTTTCTTGCTCTTAGGGATATGAAGCACGGCACTGCAGACGAAGGTCGCGATATTCAGCAGATTCTAGCGTCCAGAACCCAGGAAGAGCTAGTTGCCTTTCTGCTGAAACTTGCGGTGGAAGATGAAGGAGTAAGCCGGCGCATACAGCTTGAGTTCGCCGCTACCGATGGAAACGAAGAAATGCGAGAAGCCATCTCTCTTATCCAGTCTTATATCAGGGACAATTCGGATCGCCATGGTTTTGTAGGTTATCGCGGCGCGGCTAACGCCGTATATGGTGCCGAACTTGTGCTGGAGAAAGCTGCGGCGCTTTCTGAGCAGAAGGAGAGTGTGCGAGCAGTCGATCTGGCCCTCTGTGGCATAAGGGAAATGGTAAACTTGGTTCAAAGCGCTGACGACTCCGATGGCGTTATTGGTGGGGTAATAGAAGATGGATTCAGCCTTATTGACGATATTATTGAGGATGCGGAACTAGGTTTGTCCGATAAAAGCACTCTATTTGAGAACCTGATGCAAGAGTGCGCAGACGGGCGCTACGATGGTTGGATTGACTGGAGGTTACAGTTTCTCGAAATCTGCTCCAGAATGGCCGATGTTCCAGAGTTGCGGACTAGACTGGAACAGCAGATGACCGTGTGGGCAGAGTGCGAAGATGCCGACTCGTGGAGCGATAACTATCTCGCCGAGAGATTGAATCAGATCAGATACAATGTGATTCTGCAGAATGACAGGGCGGAAGAGGCGCAAAAGTTCGTACAAAGCAACCTGCAATTCTCCACCTTTAGGGAAATGGCCATAGTGAAGGCGATGCAGGAGAAGGACTATGATCAGGTGATCGAGCTTGCTTTGGCAGGCGAAGCAAAGGATAAAGGCTCGCGCGGTCTCATAGATAACTGGAAGGGATATCGTTACAGGGCATATCAGCTGGCTAATAGAATCGACGAACAGCGGGAGCTTGCGTTGGATTTCATCTTGGACGGTAGCTACGATTTCTATAGCGAGTTAAAAGAAACCTATAGCGCCGATGAATGGGCCGGCGTCTATCCCCAGATCATCTTATCGCTGGAGAGCCAAGGCAGGTTTTATAACGATATCTATACCCGTATTCTAATAGAGGAAGGGGAAAGGGCCAAGCTTCTGGAGTATGTAAAGCAGAATCCCTGGTCGGTTGGGGCCTACTATGAGCACCTTCTCCCTGCATTCAAGGAAGAAGTCTATGGGATTTTCCTCGAAAACATTGAGCGGACTGCAGCAGGGGCCAGCAACAGAGGAGGATACCAGCGGGTTTGCGACATTATCAGGGACCTGATAAAAGCGGGCGGCAATGATCAGGCTCAGGAAATCAAACAGACTCTCTACAACAGATACGCAAGAAGACCAGCTTTTAGGGATGAGTTGTCTAGGATATAAGCTACACCTGGTAACGCCAGTGTGTAGGCCACACGCGCGCGAGTAGGACCACGATCTTTTTCAGCAGCTCCCTCTGCTTGTTGAAACTTGCTACCACCTATTGATAAGCAGTGCTTTATCGATGGGTGGCTTTGTTTTGCCCTCAGAACCTGCGGCCTCTTGACAAGACAAGCTAACATCCCTATATTATTAACAGTGTTAGGCATCTGTTTTTGGAGAAGGTGATGAGATGAATTACACAGAGTTGGCCGCTGAACTCTTGCGGGGGATGTTTGCACTCAGCAAAAGTAGGCCGCATAAACAGGTGAACAGATCAATGCAAGGCGAGCCCTTAGTGCTCCAATATATCGCCCTGCAGGAAGGAGCTGTTCTCCCGAGCGAAATCAGCAGCACAATGGGCATTAGTTCAGCGCGGATTGCTGCCACTTTAAACAGTTTGGAAAGCAAGGGTTTAATCACCCGCAGAATTGACCTGAGCGACCGCAGAAGGATTTTGGTCGACCTTACTCCGGATGGCAGAGTGCAAGCAGAAAAGCATTATCAAATGGTCTTAAAGAATGTGGCTGGGATGCTTAGTGCGTTGGGAGAGCATGACGCCAAGGAATATGTGCGTATCGTCGGCCGCCTATCCACGATCATAGCAAACAACAATTGTAAATAGCATTGCTGTGAAGTAGCTGCTTAAATGGCCGCAA
>CALNBW010000426.1 GCA_937874815.1 uncultured Bacillota bacterium
CAATAGCCCCTTCTTTGCTATTTCGTGCCCTATCGGCCCGTGCATAGCCCAGGAGAAGGACCACGACCTTTAGCTGTCAGGTATGCTAGCACTGAATCGGGGCAACACTAGACATGGGCATTCGTCTCGCCAATATGCAGATGAACGGGGGCAGCGGCATGTATAGAGCAAAGCATTTAATTGGACTCCCGGTCGTAAATGTGTCTACTGGCGAACGATTGGCGTCGGTACGCTCCTTGGTTATAGATCTAGTCAGCGGGCGGTTACAGGGTTTGGTAGTGCAGAAAGGAAGCCTGTTTCGCGAGGCGCAGGTCTTGCAGCTGGCACAATTGCATGCCATAGGCCAGGATGCCATCTTGGTTAAAGATGGCCAAAAGGCAATCCCTTTACCAGAGTTGTTAGCGCAGCTGCCGCAGGCGAAAACCGAAGATAAGCTTTTTGGTAGGCAGGTGCTTACGGCTGCCGGGAAAGTTATGGGTGCGTTGGAGGATGTGTTTTTTGACCCTAGCAATGGCACCATCTCCCATTACCTCTTAGCAGACGGCCTGCTGCAAAGCCTATTGGAGGGACCAGCCATTATGCCTGCTCCGGCACAGACTGTCGTCGGTGAGGAGCACGTGATCGTCTCAGTTGCACCAGAGGAACAGGTGGCGCAACTGACGATGGGAATAGAACCACCTGATTGGTTGTAGTGAGGTGTAAGGGTTGGATTTATGGCTTTGCCCGAAGTGTGGTAGTCGAGCGGTAGGTAAAGTGGGGCAGGAGCACTATTATTGCTCCGATTGTTGCATTGAGTTTGCTAAGCGAAAAAACGGTGTCATCGTCCAGTTTGAGGTAGCTGACGATGGTACCCTAGTGTCATTAGCTGTCGGACAACCTACTATTTGATCTAGAAGGAGGAATCAGTCGATGCGACGAGGCTTGGTAACCGGCATGATTATTGGTGGTGTGTTAGGGACTTACTACGGAATGTCGCTGAACAGCAAAAGTGAGCGACGCCTACAGCGAATGGCCGACGATTTCCTAGACCGAGGCACTGAGATGATGGATAGGGTAAAGGATAGGGCATCGCACATCATGCCAATCCACTAGCAAAATAGTGAAAGAGGCTAATCTGAATTGCAGGTTAGCTTCTTTTTATGGGTAGAGGTTCTTGCTTAGCAAAGTTTAGGTTATAATGGGTCTATAATGCATTCGATAGGGGGGAGGCAGGCAGATGGATAACTTTAATTTTCCTAGTCCACGTAACCTTTTGATCTGGGGCGGTGCTGCCCTTGGGTTATTCTTGCTATATAGCTGGCGCGCGCAGATCATACCTGCTTTAACCCCTTTTTTGTTTGCTCTGCTATTAGCCTATTTACTATCTCCCTTTGTCGAAGCTCTTGAAAAGCGCAAAGTCCCTCGCACTCTGGCCATTGTAATTATCTACAGTGTTTTCATTGCGGCTCTAGTGCTAGCAGGTGTGTATGGCATTCCTGCCATCGTCAACGAGGTTAATGGGCTGATTAAGCAACTTCCAGCCTTAACACAACAAGTGCAGGAGCTGTTGGCTGCGGCCGAGGAGCAGTTTAACCATTTCAATTTGCCGCCCACAATCAACGAGACTTTAGAAAATAACCTGCTTAAACTACAGGGATACTTAGATAGCCTATTAAATGCCATCCCGCAGTTTATCTTGGATCTGTTCGGCCGCATTGTGGCTGTCATTCTTATCCCTATCCTGTCATTTTACATGTTAAAGGATGTTGAACTGATCAAACAGGGTCTACTCAACCTGGCACCCGGGGGGCAGCGGGGACGCTTAATTGCTCTTTTTAGCCGTATTGATGAAAAGCTGGGGGCCTGGATCCGGGGCCAGCTGACTGTCGGTTTCATTGTCGGTTTCCTAGTTTTCATTGGCCTAGAAATTATCGGGATGGATTTTGCTGTCGTGTTAGGGATACTAGTGGGCGTTACCAATATTATCCCCTACTTCGGCCCCATCATTGGCGCGATCCCGGCTTTATTCTTGGGATTGCTCCGCTCACCCTTGATGTTCGTAAAAGTGTTGATTGTGCAGGTGGTGGCACAGCAGTTAGAAAGTAACCTTATTACGCCCCAAGTGTTGGGACGCCAGTTGGGTTTGCACCCGCTCTTGATCATTTTTTCTCTGCTATTGGGCGCTCAGTTTGCCGGCATCGCCGGTCTCCTGTTTGCAGTACCGGTAACGGCTGTCATTCGTGAAGTAATTGCCTTCTGGAGGGAGCAAGTATGAATCCAGACGTTCCTCGTGAGGCTAATAGGCGTTTGCCGCCAGCTAGCCGTTTATTAAGGTGGTTGTTGGTAGGGTTAGTTGTTCTCGGCTTGTATGCCATACGCGCCAAAATAGGAACTGCTTTGGCACCGTTTCTTTATGCGTTGCTTTTGGCTTATTTGCTCGCGCCCATGGTTGCCTTTCTTGAGCGGCAACATTTATCTAGAACGATGGCCATAGCTGCCGTTTACCTACTCTTGCTAGTGTGCTTGGTATTGCTGGGCATTTATGTGATACCGACCATCGTGGCTCAGATAAATAGCTTGGTCAAACAGTTGCCGGCTATTTCCATCTGGGCTCAGGAGTTGCTAGCTGATCTGGGCGATCAATATGAACGCATTAACCTGCCCCCCGCCGTTGTGGAGTCAATTGAAGCCAGCCTCATCCGCTTGCAGGGCAGCTTGACCAAACTCCTCAATCTGTTAGGCCAGTTTATTGTAGGCCTATTCAGCAGCGCAGTTTCTATTGTGCTGGTGCCTATTTTGTCTTTCTACATGCTGAAAGACATGGAGCAGATTCAGCGTAGCTTACTGAACCTGTTTCCCTCGAGGCATCAGGGCTTAGTTCTAGCCCTCTTCAGACGGGTAGACACCAAGCTAGGGGCTTGGGTGCGGGGTCAGGTTTCGATTTCGCTGATCACTGGCGGACTAATCTTTGTTTGCCTACGACTGGTGGGAATGGACTATGCCCTGGTGCTGGGACTGTTGGTTGCTATCTTCAATATTATCCCTTACTTCGGGCCAATCATCGCTGCTATTCCCGCTATCTTGTTGGGCCTGCTGCGGGCACCGATTTTAGGTTTAAAGGTGTTAATTGTTCAGGTAGTTGTGCAGCATTTTGAAAGCACAGTGCTGGTCCCTCATATTTTGGGGCGGGAACTGGGCCTGCATCCGCTAGTGATTATTTTTGCGCTGCTGCTGGGTGCCCAATTTGGCGGTATCTTGGGTATGGTACTAGCAGCGCCGGTGGCTGCTATTCTGTTCGACTTGGCCAGCTTATGGCTAGGCGAAGCTGAACCAGTTGAGTAGTTGACACTTACCCCCGATTTGGGTATGATTGGGGCAATCAGAAGCAAAGTGATGAAGGGTCGAGACATTAAGCATCCTAGCCAGAAAGAGGCCTGCCGTTGGCGCTGTGAGGGCCTTCTAGTGAGTTAATGTCAGCCAACCCGGAGTGGGTAGTTGAAACTACCCCGGTGGCAGCCGTTATTTGCACCATGAGCGATTCCAGACTAGATATTTGGAATAAGCAGGGTGGTACCGCGAGTAACTCTCGTCCCTGATTAGGGGACGGGAGTTTTGTTTTTTAACGGGTAAGGAGTGAGCTAGCGATGACAACATCTGCAAAACCGCTAACGGTGGGCATTGTGGTGGCCATGCGGCAAGAATTTGATGCGATCCGCCAGGTGGTTATGCCTGATGCCCCAGTTGAAGTACATCAGTACTCTCAGGTGGCAGCGGCTAGGGAATCTGGGGTTGGCTATGTGATTATCCAATCGGGAGTAGGCACCACTAATGCGGCCATTGGCACCTGTGACCTGCTACATTGCTATCGTCCCCACTGGGTACTTAACCTGGGTACGGCAGCCCTTATTTCTGATCCGGATAGCAGCCTGAGCGTAGCCGATGTGCTCGTGGGGGAGCACCATTGTCAATGGGACCTCGACTTAGGGGGCCCGATTACGCCCGAATGGGGCGGGAAGCGCAGCTTTGTCGATGTCTTGCAGACCAACTGCCTTTATCCGGATGCGGGTTTGCTTCAGGGGGCGCTGGCGCTGAGTGAGCCTGGCAACTTCCGTTTGGCCCCGGCGCATTTCTTTACGGGGAATTCCTTCTTCGTGAGTGATGCCCAGCATAATGTACTGCCAGCCACTGCGGCACCCGTGGCGGTCGACATGGAGAGTTTCGCTGTGGCTCAGGTCTGCGCTCGCAAACAGGTGCCCTTCCTCTGTATACGAGGGATTACCGATACGGGCACGGCCAGCGCTAACCAAGATTTTTACGCTAACGTGCGGGCAGCAAGTCGCGCCGCCGCTACAGTAGCTCAGAAATTAGTCCAATTATTGTTACCGAAGGAGGAGCAAGCAAATGCAGAAATACAGCACTAATCAATTACGCCGTCTTTTTCTCGACTTTTTCGCCAGTAAGGGGCATGATGTTCTACCCAGTGCGCCTCTAGCACCCCATGATGACCCAACCTTGCTTTGGATTAATGCGGGTATGGCCCCGCTCAAGCCCTATTTCTCTGGCCAACAGCTGCCTAACAACCCGAGAATGGTTAACTCTCAGAAGTGCATTCGCACCAATGACATTGAAAATGTCGGCAAGACAGCGCGCCATCATACCTTCTTCGAGATGCTGGGTAGCTTCTCTATTGGTGATTATTTCAAGGAAGAGACTCTAGTGTGGGGCTGGGAATTCCTGAAGGATGTTGTTGGCTTGCCTGAGGAGCGGATGTGGGCAACTATTCATCCGGATGACGAAGAGGCCCGCCACATCTGGCTTAACGTTATCGGAATCCCGGCGGAGCGCTTAGTGGATGACCCGGAGAACTTTTGGGATATTGGGCCTGGCCCGTGTGGCCCCAACTCTGAAATTTACTTTGACCAAGGGCCAGAATTCGGCTGCGGTTCGCCCACCTGTGGGGTAGGCTGCGACTGCGATCGCTACCTCGAGGTTTGGAACCACGTGTTTTCGCAGTACAACCATGGTCAAGATGGCAGTTACACGCCCTTGCCTAAAAAGAACATTGATACCGGCATGGGGTTGGAGCGGCTAGCAGCTGTAGTGCAAGGGGTAAGCTCCAATTTTGAAATTGATCTTTTTCAGCCGATTATGGGAGCGCTGACCGCCATCTCCCGCCATCCTTACCAGCCGGGCGACGAGCATAGCGTGGCCTTCAACGTTATTGCCGACCACGTACGGGCTGTTACCTTTGCCATTGCTGATGGTGCTTTGCCCGCAAATGAAGGTCGGGGCTATGTTATCCGGCGGCTGATCCGCAGGGCTGTTCGCTTTGGCAAGACGCTGGGCCTTAACTCGCCATTCCTTTATCAGCTGGTTGATGCCGTAGTGCAGGCTATGGCCGATGGTTATCCGGAGCTGACTAGTAATCAAGAGTTTATTGAACGCGTCATCCGTCTGGAGGAAGAACGCTTCCATGAGACGCTAGATGAGGGGGTTAGCCTGCTAAGTAGCTTGATTGCTGACTTGCAGGCAGCTGGCAAAGATACGCTAGATGGGCCAGCCGCATTTCGTTTGTATGACACTTTCGGCTTCCCTTTGGATCTTACAGAAGATATTGCCGCTGAGCAGGGGATCAAGGTTGATGAGGCCGGCTTTGAACAAGCTATGGCCGAGCAACGGGAGCGGGCACGGGCAGCGCGGGCGGGGATCGAAAGCGATTTTGGCAAACAAGGGATTTTCAATGCTATAGATGGGGGCGACGTTTTCACTGGCTATACCGCTACCAGTTGCCCAGCCCGCGTTCTGGCTATTGCGGATGGTGGCAGTTTGGTAGAAGTCGCCGTTTCTGGCCAGGAAGTGGGCTTGCTGCTTGACCAGACAGTATTTTACGCAGAAGCCGGCGGGCAGGTGGCGGATACTGGTGAAATGGTGACTGAGGGAGCACGCCTGCACGTCAACCAAGTATCCAAGGTAGCTGGTGACAAAATCTTGCATCATTGTTCTATTCTCGAGGGGCGTGTGCAGGTGGGCCAGGAACTATTTTTGCGGGTTAATGCTGAGCAGCGGCAAGCCACGCAGCGCGCCCATTCTGCCACCCACTTGGTGCATAAGGCCATGATGAATGTCTTAGGCCCGCATGTGCATCAAGCTGGCTCGCTGGTGGAGGCCGACCATCTGCGCTTCGATTTCTCCCATTTCAGCCCGCTAAGCGCAGAAGAGCTGCGACGGGTGGAGCAGCAAGTCAACGAGCAGATCCTCTCCGGGTGTGCAGTAACTACAGAAGAGATGTCGTTACTGGATGCTCGCGCGAAAGGTGCAACAGCGCTTTTCGGTGAGAAATATGGCGATGTAGTGCGGGTAGTAACCATGGGCGACTATAGCATTGAGCTTTGCGGTGGCACCCATGTGGCTAACGTCGGTATGATTGGCCAATTCCGCCTGTTGTCTGAAAGCGGCATTGGTGCCGGCCTAAGGCGGTTAGAGGCCATCACTGGTGCCGCTGCCTACAGCTATGCCTTAGAGCGAGAGGAGTTGCTAACCAGTATTGCCACTCTACTGAAAGTGAGTCCAGAAGATGCCCCCCGTCGGATAGAGACTACACTGGGTATGTTGCGCTCGGCGCAAAGAGAAGTCGAAGCATTGCTCAGTCGCCAAGCTGCTCAAGATGTCGATTCGTTCTTGGCCGAGGCCTCTGTTGTTAATGGCGTGCGCGTTGTAGCCCGCCAGGTTATGGCCAAAGATATGGATAGCTTGCGGCAGATAGCAGATACTGTTAAGGACAAACTGCAAAGCGGCGTGATTGTCTTGGGCGCTGTCGTTGAAGATAAGGTTAACTTAGTGGCCATGGTAACTGATGATTTAGTGCGCCAGAAGCTGCATGCCGGCAACTTGATTAAGGAAGTGGCTAAACTAACTGGCGGCGGTGGTGGTGGCCGTCCCCAGATGGCACAGGCCGGTGGCAAAGATCCCAGCAAGTTAGCCGCGGCCTTAGAGCGAGTGGTTAAGTTAGTCGAACAGCAGCAAGGTAAGAACTAAAGCCTTACTGTAGTAAGGGCCACTGGTAGATTAGGGATGTTGTAACCTAATTGAAACATGCTAGAGAAAGGAAATCTGCCAGTGGCCGTTGAACATAGTAATGTAGAGGCGATTTGCAGCCCTTATTCCTTGTTACGGTCCATCTTTGCAGGGGCGATTTGTAATCGCTAGTTACGATCCATTTTTTGTAGAGGCGATTTGTAATCGCCCAAAAAGAGAGGGGGAGAAAGAATGGCGGAGAACCACGAAGCCACTAGGGTTATCCCAAAAGTGGACACAGGGCGTAGAGAAGAAGTGCATGCCGTTTTGATGGCTGTAGCGACCGCCCTCCGAGAGAAAGGCTATAATCCTAGTTTCAACATCACCGGCTACCTGCTCTCAGGAGACCCCGCTTATATCACCAGCCACAACAATGCCCGTAATCTTATTCGGCGCATTGAGCGTGACGAAATAATCGAGGAACTCTTGCAGCAGTACTTGCGATGAGTCTAGAATATCGTTATTTGGGCCAAACAGGCCTATTAGTTTCCAGGCTTTGCTTTGGGTCGTTAACTATGGCACCAATGCAGGCCAATCTTAGTGTGCAGGAAGGCGGCCGTCTGCTAGAGGCCGCTTTTGCCATGGGCGTGAATTTTGTTGATACGGCAGAAACCTACGATAATTACGGGCATATTCGTTGGGCCTTAGAGCGAGGCTGGTCCCAGCGAGTGCATGTGGCTACCAAGTCCTACGCTGTGACCGCAGCCGAAATGCAGCAAAGTTTGGAGCGAGCCCTCCGGGAGCTAGGGCGCGATTACATCGACATCTTCTTGTTACACGAACAAGAGTCGAGCCTCACGCTGCGGGGGCATGCCGACGCCCTGGATTATCTGGCGCGGGCTAAAGAGCGCGGCTTGGTGCGGGCAGTAGGTATTTCTACTCACCATGTGGCCGGGGTACGGGCTGGTGCCTTGCATCCCCAGGTCGATGTGATCCATCCCCTGATCAACCGTCCTGGGTGGGGCATAGTAGATGGCACCGTAGAGGATATGTTGGCTGCCATCGAGTTTGCTGCTTCGCTAGGTAAAGGTTTATACGGTATGAAGGCCTTAGCCGGCGGGCATCTTTATCACGATCCGGCGACTGCTCTACAGTTTGTGTTGGCCTTACCCGAATTGGCGGCAATCGCTGTCGGCATGCAGAACGAGGCCGAGCTAACTGCTAACCTGCTGCATTTTACTGGTCAGGCGGTGCCGCAAGAGCTAGCCGCTAAACTAAAACGACAGCAGCGCAATCTATCCATCGCCGATTGGTGCATCGGCTGTGGCAACTGTGTGGCGGCTTGCCCTAGCCAAGCATTAATGATCGTTCAGGGACGGGCCAGCGTCGACCTGAGCCGCTGCGTTTTTTGCGGCTATTGTAGTCGTGCCTGCCCTGATTTCTGTTTGAAGGTGATATGATGCAACGGGTTATCGGCCTAGATGTGGGCAGCAAAACAATTGGGGTAGCGGCAAGTGATCCCTTGGGGCTAACGGCCCAAGGCGTTACGGTGATCAGACGCTCTCATTTGGCGGCAGATCTCGCGGCTGTGCAAGCCATATTAGAGCGTTATCAAACCCAGGAAGTGGCCGTCGGATTGCCCCTGAATATGAACGGTAGTAAGGGACCCCAAGCGGAAGCAGCTGAAGCATTCGGGGCTGCTTTGTCCCAGCAAGGGATTAACGTTAGTTTCGTGGATGAGCGGCTCAGTAGTGTAGCTGCCGAGCGGGCCTTGCTGGCCGGCGACGTTCGCCGTGACAAGCGTAAGCAAGTGATTGATATGCTCGCTGCCCAGCTAATCCTGGAGGTTTACTTAGGCCGCCGCCGGGCTGATAAAGAGGTTTAAGTCTCCCGAAACGGGGTAAGTTAGAAATAGCTTCGCACCCTGATTGACTTTTATAAAGGGCTCTTATAAAATGAAGCTACATTATGGAAATGAGGTGTAACTATGACCGAGCACGAGCATGAGCATGATCATGCAGAAGAGTTCGTAATCCTAACTGATGAGGATGGTAACGAGTACGAGTTCGAGGTGGTCGACGTAATCGAAGTCGATGGCAACAGCTATGCTATCCTTTATCCTGTTGATGAGGAGTCGGAAGATGAAGGTTATGTGATCATGCGTTTTGCCTTGGACGAGGAAGATGAAGAAATCCTCGTGGATATCGAGGACGACCAGGAATGGGAGAAAGTTGTCTCGGTGTGGGAAGAACTCATGGAAGAGGAAGCCTTAGAAGACGACGAAAACGACGAAGAAGACGACGACGTCCAATAAGGGTCGCAGCTTATATATAGCAGAGAAGGGAACCCTGATATGTGGGTTCCCTTTTGTTTAGTTGAACGTTATAATCAGCATGTCGTAACTTTTAGTCTAGCTGGGGAGATGAACTTATGCCATTGAACAGTTTCTTAGGCCGCATAGGGTCATATCTGCGTTCAACTAGTTGGCACCTGAGAATAGCAGTCATAGCCGGGGTTATCTTCTGTGGCTGCGTTCTGTATGTTATGGCCTTGTTAGGCCCAGTTAGTCATGCGCCAGATGCTGAAGTAAAACGAATAGTTATTGCTCCTGGCATGGCGGCCCGCCAGATTGCCAAGCAGCTAGAGCAGGAAGGCATTATCAAGAGTGGCACAGCTTTTCATCTGCTAAGCCGTTATAGCAGCGCTAGTGGTAGAATGCAGGCGGGCGTCTACGATATGTCACCCAATGAAACTCCTAAACAGCTTTTGGAGAGGCTATATGAAGGAGATACGGTCGATCTCGCAGTCTCAGTTACTATTCCTGAAGGGTATACTATCAAACAGATCGCCAAGGTACTGGCCGAACGGGAAATTGTGTCGGAGGAGGAGTTTTTAGAACATGTCAAAACTGCTCCGCTGCCTTATCCTTTTCTGGAAACCGCTGTAGCTAACCGGGAGCCAGAGCGGCGCTTAGAAGGCTATCTATTTCCCGACACCTATTATTTTGTGCCCGGCACGCCAGCTGCTGACGTGGTCAAGACGATGACGAACCGCTTTAAGCGGGTCGTGGAGGCCTTAGTTCCGCCCGAAGTGCTGCTGGGAGGCCAGCTAACTGATGGGCCAGTGCCCTTAGATCTTGATCAGCTAGTCATTCTAGCCTCTATTGTGGAAAAGGAAGCAGTGGTGGACGCAGAGCGGCCCACCATTGCTGGCGTGTTTTATAACCGACTGAAAATTAATCAGCGGTTACAATCGTGTGCCACAGTGCAATATGTGCTGGGAGTGCCCAAGCCTATTCTGAGTACCGCTGATATGGCCATCGATTCGCCCTACAATACGTACGTAAACGATGGCTTGCCCATTGGCCCTGTTGCCAACCCTGGTAGTGCATCCATCCAGGCCGTGCTGAAGCCGGAGGCGACGCCTTTCTATTATTTCGTAGCTAAGGAAGATGGCAGTGGGCAGCACGTCTTCAGCAAAACTTTTGCTGAGCACGAAGCAGCAATCCATTCTATTCGTAAACCTTAGTAAAGGAGACAGACAATGCAAAAGCCTGAACTGCTGGCACCCGCCGGCACCCTTGAAAAGCTGAAATTTGCCATCACCTATGGGGCCGATGCCGTATACTTGGGGGGGCCCATGTGGGGGTTGCGTGCTTATGCAGGTAATTTCACCATGGAGGATATCGCCCACGGCGTTGCCTTCGCTCATGCTCGCGGCACCAAGGTATATGTAACAGTGAATATTATCCCTCATAATGATGACTTTGACGGTCTAGAAGAATACCTGGCGGCCTTGGCCGACCTGAATGTTGACGCTTTTATTATCTCCGACCCGGGTATCCTAACTGTAGCTAAGCAGGTTGCGCCTCAAGTGGCGTTACATCTGAGCACGCAAGCCAATGTGGTTAACTATCGCTCTGCCCAATTCTGGGTGGAGCAGGGCGTGTCGCGCCTTATTTTGGCCCGAGAATTATCGCATGCAGAAATCGCCGAAATAGGCCAGCGCGTATCGGCCGAGCTGGAAGTGTTTGTCCATGGGGCCATGTGCATCTCTTACTCGGGGCGTTGCTTGCTCAGTAACTACCTTACTGGTCGCGATGCCAACCGCGGTGCCTGTACCCAGCCTTGCCGCTATCAATATTCGCTGGTAGAAGAAAAGCGGCCGGGTCAGTATTTCCCGATCATGGAGGATGCCCATGGCACCTACATCATGAACTCTAAAGACTTGTGCCTGATTGAACACCTACCGCAGCTGCTTAAACTTGGGCTAGCTGGTCTTAAAATAGAGGGCCGTATGAAGAGCGTGCACTATGTAGCCACCGTGACCAAAGTCTATCGAGAAGCAATCGATGCCTATTATGCTAATCCCGCCGAGTATCGCTTTCAGGCCAAATGGCTTGAGGAACTGGCTAAGGCCTCTAATCGCAGTTTTACTACCGGCTTTTTCTTAGGGGCCCCTGGCCCCGACGCCCATATCTATGAAGGAGAGCTCTATGATCGCCAATATGATTTTGTTGGTGTTGTGCAGAGCTATGACCCCATCAAGCAGCTACTTTGGGTAGAACAGCGCAATAATTTCCTGGTAGGGGATACTCTAGAAATAATAGAGCCCCATGGTGCGGGAAGAGAACTCGTGGTCAGCAAGATGTTTGATGAAAGTGGCGAAGCTATCGGTGTGGCCCGGCATGCCCAGATGCTGGTGGGTATCCCTTGCGTCCAGCCCCTGGAACCCATGAGCCTACTGCGCCGTTAAAGACTTGAACAGGGCTAGTGCACACTGGCCCATTTTTTCTCTACCTGGGTCGCGGGGACGTACACTTGACCCACCCCGCTACTGAATACCATACGAGGAGCAATGATATGACAACAACTTTTGATCAATTGGGCCTTAGCGATGCCATCCTTAAGGCCGTGCTAGATATGGGGTTTGAAGAGGCGACCCCTATCCAAGAACAAACCATTCCGTTAGCCTTAACCGGGCGCGATCTGATCGGTCAAGCGCAAACCGGCACAGGCAAAACCGCGGCCTTTGCCATTCCTCTCATTGAACAGGTTGACCTGGAGGACCCGAGTGTGCAGTGCCTCATTCTGGCCCCTACGCGTGAATTAGCCGTGCAAGTAGCTGAGGAGCTCAATCAGATTGGGCGCTATAAGGGCGTGTCTACTGTGCCGATTTATGGTGGCCAGGACATTACGCGCCAGATTAGGCTGCTCAGAAAGAGGCCGCAGATAGTGGTTGGCACACCTGGACGTCTGATGGATCATATGCGTCGCCGTACCATCAGGCTTGACAAGGTGCGTATGGTGGTGCTCGATGAGGCCGATGAGATGCTGAACATGGGCTTCATGGAAGACATTGAGACCATCCTGAAAGAACTACCTACTGAGCGCCAGACAATGCTTTTCTCGGCCACCATGCCTGATTCAATCAGGCGTTTGGCCAACCAGTTCATGCGTGATCCAGAGCAGATCACTATTCAAGTCAAAGAGCTGACCATGCCCAGTATCGAACAGTACTACATAGAAGTAGCAGA
>CALNBW010000427.1 GCA_937874815.1 uncultured Bacillota bacterium
CCACTTCTACGATGAAAACAAGCAGTTGCTAAGATCCTTTCCCCCGATGGAGCTTTTCGATGTGAACATTCAGGACATCCAGCCCTCGCAGTTCTATGTGGATGAGGATAAGGTAGAAGCTGTTGCCGGTTTTATCAGGAGTGAAGCAGATATCTTTATCCCGGTTGCCCGCATTGGGGATTACCTGGTGTCTTGCGATGGTCACACTCGCCTGTTCTACGCGACCACGCAGGGGTACACGAAGGTCAGGGCGTTTTTCGCGGACCCCGGTGACTACCTCGCTGCCTTCGCGGAAGAGGCCAGGAAAAGAAACGTCTACTCTCCCTATGACTTAGAACTAATATCCCATGCCGAGTATAAGAAGAAATGGCATGATTTCTGTGATGACTTTTTCCGCGAGCGGGCACAAGAGTAATATTTGTCATATTCCGTGCATAATGTGATATAATACGAGGAAACTGTCAGTGTGGCAGGCAATAATAAAAAGCGATGACTGGGAGAGTAGCTATAAGAGTGGCCGCAGAGAGTCGGGGAAAGGTGCGAGCCCGATGGCTAACCGCTTAGTGAAGATCACCCACGAGTTGCCCTGGGGAAAGCCAATGGTTAGTACCCGGTGGTCGGTTGCGCCCGTTATGCGTGTACGGCTAAAGCCGTCTAAAGGCCTATTTAAATTTAGGCGAATTAGGGTGGTACCACGAGATTAATCTCTCGTCCCTGTCGGGGACGAGAGATTTCTATTTTTACTAAGGAAGGTGAGTCATGATGGTCGATTACGGTAAAACGCTAAATTTACCCCAAACTAGTTTCCCTATGCGGGCTAATTTGCCGACCAAAGAGGTAGAAATCCAGAACAAATGGGATGAGATGGATATCTACCACGTAGTGCAAGAGGCCCGGGCTGGTGCCCCCAAGTATATTTTGCATGATGGGCCGCCCTATGCTAATGGCGCTATTCACATTGGTACAGCCATGAACAAGATCCTGAAAGACATCGTCGTCAAGTTCAAAACGATGCAAGGTTTTGATGCCCCTTATATCCCCGGCTGGGATACCCATGGTCTGCCCATTGAGCACGCCATTGCCAAGAAACTAGGGCCCAAGCGTCATGAGATTTCTGCGGTCGAATTAAGAGACATGTGCGCTGCTTCAGCAATGGAGTGGCTCGACGTACAGCGCACTGCCTTTAAACGTCTAGGCGTGCGCGGTGACTGGGAGCACCCCTATATCACGCTGTTGCCCGAATATGAGGCTAAGCAACTTGACGTTTTCGGTGCCATGGTTGAGCAGGGGCTTGTCTATAAGGGGTTGCGTCCAGTTCATTGGTGCCCCACCTGTGAAACAGCCTTAGCTGAAGCAGAGATTGAGTATCACGATAAACACTCCGATTCTATCTATGTGCGCTTTGCGTTAGTCGACGATCCCAATCAGGTTTTTGCGGGTCTGGATAAACCCATCTACTTCGTTATCTGGACAACGACCCCTTGGACCTTGCCTGCTAACGTGGCCATCGCTCTCCACGCTGAACTAGAGTATGTCTTGGTCGATGCGGGTGATTGCCTCTTGGTGATGGCTAAAGAATTGGCCGAAGACGTCTGCCAGACGCTGGGCATTGCTGATGTGGAGCTGGGTGCCACTTTTGCCGGCCGTGAACTCGAAGGCATGGTCTGCCAGCATCCCTTCTTGGACCGTCGTTCTCTAGTTATTCTCGGGGAGCATGTTACCTTAGATGCCGGCACTGGCTGCGTGCATACTGCTCCTGGGCACGGCCAGGAAGACTTCGAAGTAGGTATACACTACAACCTGCCCGTAATTAACCCAGTTAATAATTCCGGAGTTTTCACTGCTGAAGCCGGCCAGTTTGCTGGGATGTACTATGAAAAAGCTAACCAGCCCATCATTGCTGAACTGGCGGAGCGCGGGGCATTGCTCAATGCTAACCAAATCGCTCACCAGTTCCCTCATTGCTGGCGCTGCAAGAAGCCGGTAATGTTCCGTACCACCGAGCAATGGTTCGTTTCAGTCGACAGCATCCGTGAGCAGGCCTTAAACGAGATTGAAAAAGTTGATTGGGTGCCTAAGTGGGGCGAGGACCGCATTGCCAATATGGTGCGCGATCGGGGCGACTGGTGTATCTCGCGCCAGCGAGTCTGGGGCGTTCCTATTCCTGTATTCTACTGCAAGAACTGTGGTAAGGAGCTCATCAACCGCGAGACAATCAAGCTAGTGCAAAATCTGTTCGCTAAAGCTGGCTCCAATGCTTGGTATACTACCGATGCAGCAGATATCTTACCGGCCGGCACTACCTGTGCTGAATGTGGCCATACCGAGTTTGTCAAAGAAAAAGACATCATGGACGTTTGGTTCGACTCCGGTTCCAGCCATGTGTCTGTGCTAGAAAACCGCGATGAGCTAAGCAGGCCCGCCGACCTCTATCTAGAAGGCAGCGATCAACATCGCGGTTGGTTCCAGTCCTCCCTCTGGACTGGGGTGGCCGCTCGCGGCAGCGCGCCTTACAAATCGGTTGTCACTCACGGCTTTGTGCTCGATAGCGAGGGCCGCAAGATGTCTAAGTCACTCGGCAACGTTATTGACCCGGCCGATGTTTGCAGGCAATTTGGGGCGGATATTCTGCGCCTATGGGTGGCATCAACTGACTTCAAGAATGACGTCCGTATTTCTGATGAGCTGCTCAAGCAGATGTCGGAAGTCTACCGGAAGATTCGTAATACGGCCCGGTACATGATTTCTAACCTTTTTGATTTTGACCCGGCTACCGACCAGGTGCCCTATAGCGAGCTGACTGAGCTAGATCGCTGGGCCCTGATGCGTCTGGCGCGTCTCACCGAGCGCGTTACGGAGGCCTACGATGATTTTGATCTGCACGTGTTCTACCACGCAGTGCATAATTTCTGTGCGGTAGACATGAGCGCGTTCTACCTAGACGTGATCAAAGATCGTATTTACGCTTCCTTACCTGCTAGCAAGGCCCGTCGGGCAGCACAGACAGTGCTTTGGGAAGCGCTGAATACCTTGGTGCGGCTCATTGCCCCGGTCCTGACGCATACGGCGGAAGAGATCTGGCAGGCCATGCCGGGCGAGGCACCGACGGTTACAGTACAGCTAGCTGACTGGCCCAAGGCAAAGCCTGAGTACCTCGACTCCGAGCTTGAAGCCCGCTGGGATAAGATCCTCACAGTGCGGGATGAAGTGGCCAAAGTGCTAGAGCAAGCGCGGCGCGAGAAGCTGATTCGCAGCTCCCTCGATGCCCGCGTGGAGCTGTATCCTTCTGCTGAATGGCGCGGCTTTGTTAACGATTTGGCCAAGGAGTGGCCGATGCTGCTCATTGTGTCGCAGGTAGAGGTGGTAGCTGGTGCCGCCGAACCTGCTGCTGATGCAGTTGCCTTAGAGGAACTACCTGGTTTCAAGGCCCGGGTTAGCCCAGCCGCCGGCGAGAAATGTGAGCGCTGTTGGAACTACAGCGAGGCTGCAGCCCATGATGCTGAGGACCACGCAATCTGTCCCCGTTGTGCTCAGGTTCTAGCAGAACAGGGAGAATAGGGAGCAGGACTGAGAGGCTGTCGCAAAGGGGAACTTTGTTGGCCAGCGTGCGTCTGACCCCATGTCGTGATGCGACAGAAAGGGGAAGACAGATGAAGAAAATCATGATTTTGTTCGTAGCAATGGCTCTGGTGCTCGGGGTTACTGGCTGTACTAAGCCAGTAAATGTGCCTCTCGCCGATGTTCTGACAGAGGTAAAAGAGGCAATTAAGGCAGATTGCTTAGCCAGTGGCAATTTCACTGAGGAAGATATGGCAGAGGGCCTGCCTGGCTTGATGGAAGGCAACATGCTTGAGGATGACCTCAGCCTATTTGTTACCGACCCGGAGCTTTTTAAGCAAGAACTGATTAGTGAGGGGTACATCTTGGCTCCCATGTTTAACGTCATGTCTGACGAAGTGATCTTGCTTAAAGCTAAGGATAAGGGTGCCGTGAAGGAACTGCAGGCAGCCTTAGAGCAAGAGCAGGAAAACAGGCTTAAACAATGGGAAACCTATCTTCCCAAGCAGTACGAGAAGGTAAAGGACACGATTATCAAGGTGCAGGGGCAGTACTTGCTTTATGCAACTTGGGAAGACCCCACAATTATTGAGGCAGCTTTTGATAAAGCCCTGAGCGGAAAATAAAGAGCCGCAGTAACTTGCACTAGTGTAAAAAGGGGTGCGACTCTGGCAGTTTGCTGCCGGAGCCGCACCTTTCGTCTGCTGGGCTAGGAGGTCAATGCATGGTATTCAGTAGCCTAACTTTCTTATTCAGTTTCTTACCTGCCGTATTGCTAGTTTACTGGCTGGCCCCCCGTCGCTGGAAAAATGGCGTGCTCTTCTTGGCTAGCTTGGTCTTTTATGCCTGGGGTGAGCCCATCTATATCTTATTGATGCTCTTTTCCACAGTAGTTGACTATACGTGCGCCTTAGGGGTCCATCGCTACCGGGCTGACCAGCGCAAGGCCCGGTGCTTTTTGTTAGCCTCTATCGTAATTAACCTGGGTTTGCTAGGTTTCTTCAAGTACGCCGATTGGCTGTTGCTGAGTCTCAATAGTTGGCTAGGCAGCGAAATACCCTTGTTCCAGCTAGCGCTACCCATTGGCATCTCTTTCTATACCTTTCAAACCATGTCCTATGCCATCGATGTCTATCGCGGCGATGCGCCTGTGCAGAAGAATATTGTTTCCTTGGGGGCCTACGTTACCTTGTTTCCTCAGTTGATTGCGGGGCCTATTGTGCGCTATAGCACTGTGGCCGAACAGATTGACCAGCGCCAAGAAACGGTAGACACCTTTGGGCAAGGAGCCCAACGTTTTGTCATCGGCTTAGGTAAAAAGGTGTTGCTAGCCAACAGCATCGGTTTGCTTTTTGATCAGGTGAAGCAGTTAGGTGTTGGCGAGCTAAGCCTAATGGGAGCTTGGCTAGGGGTTATAGCCTTTGCTTTTCAGATTTACTTCGATTTCAGCGGCTATAGCGATATGGCCATCGGTCTGGGCAGCATGTTTGGCTTCACCTTCTTGGAGAACTTTAATTATCCCTTCATGGCGCAAAGCGTCACTGAGTTCTGGCGCCGTTGGCATATCTCCCTCGGCACTTGGTTTCGCGATTATGTCTATATCCCCCTCGGCGGTAGCCGCAAGGGCGGGTTTACAACCTATCGCAACCTCATAGTGGTTTGGTTATTGACTGGGTTGTGGCACGGTGCTAACTGGAATTTCGTTCTCTGGGGTGCCTATTTCGCCTGCTTTCTCATCGTAGAAAAGGCCGGGCTACTGCGCCTACTCCAGCGGTTACCACGCTGGCTGCGCCACGCCTATGCCCTGCTCGCTATTGCGTTTTCTTGGGTGCTTTTTGCCTTCGAAGATTGGTCACAGATCAGGCAGCATTGGCGGGCGTTGCTGGGCCTAGGAAGCGGCGGGCTAGCTAATGCGGGCGACTTCTATTTGTTAGCCAACTACGGCCTTTTGCTCATTATCTTAACCATTGCCGCTACCCCTTGGCCGCGTCAAGTGGTGCAGAAACTACTGGGTGCCAGCAACCGTTCTTGGCTCACCAACTTCCTTTACCCGGCCTTTACTGCCTTGGTCCTAGTATTGTCTACGGCTTATCTAGT
>CALNBW010000428.1 GCA_937874815.1 uncultured Bacillota bacterium
ACCGCCTCTGGTAGAGCGCAAATCCATGATTAGCACATGCTCTCCTTTGAGCTCCTCTGCGTAGGCTAGAAAGGCCCGCCCATCCCTATCTGGGTTACCTGCTATGCCAGACCACTCGTGACCTGAGAACAGCACTGGTATGCCCCGATTCTTGTACATCTCTACAACAGACCTTTCGCTGCTTTGGCCAGACTGGAAGGGTTCAGCAGCGAGCAACTGGGTAGTGCCGTCTGCAAAGCGAACGACCAAATCCCGAGGGGTATAAGTTGGGTTGCCCCTAGGGATGATCCTAGGGAATTGCGCGTCGAGCTCCACTAGGACTACTGGATAGTAGACGATAGCCCCCTCATTCGAAATAGAACGGCGGAATAGGCTGTCTAGCTTCTCGTAACCGTCAACTGAGCTTACTTGCTTCTTTCCTTCCAGGGTTTGATAACCGTTATCTGTTTTCTCAAACGCTGTCGTCCGGAAATGGAAAGGAAAAGTCAGAGTGTTATCAAGCCATCCAATGTAAAAATGCGCATCTCTATTTACAGAAGCTAAGTTAGCAGACAAGATACTTCTCAGCTCATCCGGCGTTAGCGTTTCTGCCACATCACAGGCCTGTAGAATAGCCTCTTTGGCGGCATCAAAAACCTCGTCCCCACCGAAGTATTCATAAAGGCCGTATTTCGTCTGCAGGTTGTAAAACAGCACATTTACATCGTTCTTAGCTTGCTGTGCGGTAAGCACACCGTCGGTCATGCTGCCAGCGAGTTGGTAATCGAGGGAGTACTTAGAGGTATCGCGCGCCCAGCGTTCTACTATTGCTGCCTCGTCTACCTCCGGCTTAATGATGCTCTTGTGCTCCTCGTTTACTGTTTCCAGCAAAGCAAGCAATTCGTCAGATAATACAATAGGCCCGATGGGTGGTTGTTCTACAACAGGCGCGCAGCCTACCAGGAGAGCTAAAAGTATGATGCAAACGGCCCCAGTTGGGGCAAATATTTCCTCATGAACAGAGTCCTCCTTACACTTAACTCTTATGAACAACATGGCCCGCGGAAATTGCAGTTGAACTCACCACTAATCCATACTTACTTATTTATCATAGCATATTGTGCCAGGTTATGCTGCATACAAGCGCGGCGGAGGAGCTAGCGATTAAGTTGATTTGGAGCAATAAATGAGGGAGGGGCAGCGCCCTAGGTATAAAAGAAGAGAAGACTGTCCGTCAATGCGGGCAGTCTCCTCTTGCTTAGGTATCTGGTTTAGCGGTCTAGTCCTTCCAGTACTTGAGCTAGTTCATCTTCTGAGTGAACGACGATACCGATGCTTAACTGTTGCTGCACTGCGGCCGGCAGACGTGCTACGGACATATCTTCGTAGCGCTGCAAAAAGACGGCGGTCGGCTTGTCTTTCCCCTGCCATACTGTCACGCATCCATCCTGCTCACCAATCCAGAAGTAGGTCTGGCAATCAGGGCAGATGGATGCCACCTGGCCATGCAACAAAATAGCATCATCGAGTCGCGTTTCCACTTGCATAGCATGCACCGTGCTTTCCATTGCGCCTGGAGAAACCATCAATATTGCTGGGCTTAAATCGGGCTCAGCTACTTGCAACTTGTGACCGCAACTATACTCTAGTTGGTAGGTAACAAGTGCATCCTGACCGAAAAGCTCGGTCCAGTAGCGCTGGTAATCTGGTTCTCGTTTCTGGTTAGTTTGAGCGCCTACAAAGAATGAAGTCAACCAGCCGGAATTGATAAGGATATACGCACCCACGGCTATGCCCAGTATAATTAACCAACGACGTTTCATTTTTACAATCACCCCTAGGTTAGTATAACCACAAGTTGGTAATTATATACTCTTACCTTTCGCAACCACTTGATCAGCGAAGACTTCTTTCGAGGCTGGGACCGGTCAGCAGAAGCAGCGATCATCATCTAGCGCCGGGAACTCGAATCTGCATATCCATGCTTTTCTGATACGGAGTAGCTCCGTGCAGGGAAGCGGGCTAGCCCGTATGTCGCTAGTTGCACCTTCTTCCGCTTCGGAAATAACAAAAAGTGCAACACTCAAATAAATATGAAACTCGTGTTGACAAAGGATATGAATATGCTTACAATATCATTGGGTAGAATCTTTTGTCGAAGGGAGGAACTGAATGCAACAAGCAAGAACCCTATTACTGATTCTCATGGTAGGTGTTACTCTAGTTGGCTGCACGACGCAAAAAGACACACTGCAAAGCGCCACGACTACTATTGATGAGTATAACGAGCTGGTATCCCACATAATGGTGAACTTTAAACCTGCCGGCTTCAGAGTCGTGTCCCATCAGAACTCGCGTCATGTTACCGTCGTTCCCCGACAATTGGGAGATCCCAAGACTGACAGCAACGCAACGCAGAGAACTATCTTCTATGTTAGTGACGATGATCAGGTGTTCTTGGAGCTTAGCTTCACTTATCAGCCAGAGCTAACAACATTACGTTGGCTTAATAGCGCTGACCTGAGCGCCGCTCTGCAAGAAAAGCATGGCATTAGTGTATCTGGCGCTGAAACGTTGCAGGCCGCAACTTACCAACTCGGAGGGAAAGGCCTTTGCGCCTCAGTGCTGGCTTACGCAGATGGTAATCAAGAAGGATTCTACCCTGCTGGCAATGCTGCTGCGGACCTTATCGTTCAACTGCTCGATTTTATAGGGGAGGTAGAAAAATGAACCTAGAGAAAGCTAGATTATTGCTTGCGTCTCTACTGTTGTTCGCTGTCCTATCTGGGACTTCTACTGCAAATGCACTCGGCCCAACCGACCGGCAGTTCATGGGTGATTCCTATAGCATCATTGACGGCAGCTCTCCACAGACTGACATGGATATGGAGTTACCAACAGATATTGACCCTGCGGGATCGTTCGTTGTATGGACCAAAGATGGGTACGTTTTCGGTAGTACTTATACAGAGTACCATACGCTTGATGACCAAAGTGAGTGGTTCTGGAATGATAGCTGCTTCATCCCAAGCGGTGTTACGTATACCTACGTTTGGGAGCAGACTGTTTCACATACGCTTTACCAGGAAACTGATCTCTCTGCTGAGGTAAAGGCATCTGCGAGTTCAATTGTTGCCTCAATTGAATCTAAAGTTGCTTCTTCTTTAGTAGCTTCGGAGACCATTCAACATACAGTAGGTACCACTTCTACAATCACGGTTAACGAACCAGGCTATTGGGAGATCAACTGGTACCACAAGGCAAAAATATATAACGTCTACGGCTACTGGAGGGGTACCACTATCGACGATCATACTGAAAGGCCGATGTTGAGATTCTTGGGCCGCGCATCAGAGCCGACTCCTTGGGAACATAAGGTTGTCATAAAACGATAACGCAAGCAAGAAGCAGAGGAGACTGCCCATCAGTGCGGGCAGTCTCCTTTTGCTTAAGTATCTAGCCTGACGATCCTCGAGTACTGGAGCTAGTTCATCTTCCTGTCACCGGTGGGTGACGCGATAATCTCTACTCCTCGTCCGGCAGATCGGCGTTGGTATAGACGTTTTGCACGTCGTCATGATCTTCCAGTGCATCCAGCAGTCTGAGCACCTTCTCAGCCACTTCGCCTTCGACTGCTACCAATGTCTGAGGAATCATAGACAGCTCGGCTGAGGCTATGGCGATGCCCTGCTCGGCCAGGAAACTGCGTACGCTCTCCAGATCTGTCGGGGCAGTGATAATCTCAAAGCTTTCTTCCTCAACCTGGAGGTCTTCTGCGCCAGCTTCAAGAGCTAAGAGCAGCATCTCGTCTTCTGAGCGGGCCTCCTGCTCTCGATCGATAGCGATGAGCCCTTTCTTATCGAAAAGATAGGCAACGCAACCGTTTTCCCCCATGTTGCCGCCATGCTTACTGAAGAGGTGGCGGATATCGGAAGCGGTACGATTACGGTTATCGCTCAGCAGATCAACCATTACTGCGACGCCACCTGGCCCGAAACCTTCGTAAGAGAATTCCTCGTAGTTATCGCTATCTGCGCTGCCCAGACCACGCTGAATAGCGCGGTTAATATTCTCGTTGGGGGTATTGACGCTGCGAGCCTTGTCTAAAGCCATGCGCAGAGCAAAGTTAGAGTCCGGGTCTCCCCCGCCATGCTTAACAGCTACTATGATTTCTTTAGCAACCTTGGCAAAAACTTTACCCTTTTCGGCATCTGCCTTGCCTTTTTTGTGCTTAATGTTATTCCATTTCGAATGGCCAGCCATTCTATTCACCTTCCCTATTAACAGCTAATTAGTAGATCCATTAACTAGGCCTGAAACTTGGGTATTGGCGGCAAGCGGCGCTTATGCTCGCTGCGCTTTTGCATGCGGTCAATAATCTGCTTCACTTCGGGATCAGCTATACCGGTAAGAATATAGTCGTCTAGTTGGTCATAGCTGATTCCCATTTCGGCCTCATCGGTCTGATCCGGCCAGAGGCCAGCCGAGGGAGCCTTGTCAATGATCACCTGGGGAACGCCCAGATAAACCGCTAATTCTCGCACCTGGCGCTTAACCAAATCGGCAATGGGCATCAAATCGACCCCAGTATCCCCATGCTTAGTAAAGTAGCCAGTTACCAACTCGCTCCGGTTTGTGCCACCCAGCACCAAAGCGTGCCGTTCTGCAGCGTAGTAATTCAGAGTGATCATGCGCAGGCGAGGCTTGAGATTGGCCACAGCTAAGTGGTGCGAATCATCGGTTACAGCAAACGCTTGGCATAAAGCATCAAACGACTTGTTTAGATCAACAGTTATTGTAGAGAGTCCTAGCGCCGCTGCACAAAGCTCCGCATGTTGAGCATCGGTCGGATCGCTGTAGCAGGGCATAATAATGCCTAGCGCTTCTGCGCCAAAAGCTCGCACGGCTAACCCAGCCACTACTGCCGAGTCTAGGCCCCCGGATAGTCCAAAGACAACCCCACGGGAGCCTGCCTCGCGAGCATAGTCCTGCAACCAGTTCACTAGGTACGTCACTTGCTGCGCACTGTTCATTATTTGCTTCCTCCTAGCTACAGGCGTTGCTACACATTGAAGCGGATGTGCATAATATCTCCGTCTTGCACCAGATACTCTTTGCCTTCCAAACCGGCCTTGCCAGCCTCTTTTACCTTTACTTCACTGCCGAGTTCCACTAGATCTGTATACTTGATCACTTCGGCGCGGATAAAACCCCGTTCCAGGTCGGAATGGATCTCGCCGGCGGCGTTTTTGGCAATAGTGCCCTGGCGAATCGTCCAAGCCCTCACCTCGTCAGACCCCACTGTGAAGAAGGAAATTAGGCCTAAGGTCTCATACGCTACACGCATTACGCGGTTGATAGCCGGCTCGGTGATACCCAGCTCAGTGAAGAATAGTTCGCGATCATCCAAATCTAGCTGACTGATTTCCTCTTCCACCTGCACGCAAAGCTCGACCACCGGCAATCCTTTGGTTTCAGCTGCGGCTAACAAGGCTTCCCTACCTGGATAGTCACGGGCAGCAAACTGGCTTTCATCTAGGTTTACAACAACGAGCATCGGCTTATCCGTCAGGAACGTATAGTTTTGCAGAGTGGCTCTTTCCTCTGGGGTTAGCTCTAGCGTGGAGTATGGTTGCTCTTCTTCCAGATGGGCCATACATTTCTCTAGGACGGGTAG
>CALNBW010000429.1 GCA_937874815.1 uncultured Bacillota bacterium
AGTTTTTGATCGCAGTCGCATCCAATAATCTACACCTCGTTATTAATTGCTCTCAGCAAAATGTGCCAGGTTTTTTCCTGCCCACTGTCAAATATGCTCGAAACAGCAGATTGCTTGTCTATGCCCGGGAAATATTATTTCCCACCCGTTGCTAGGCATTGTCTTCCTGCTCCGCTTCCCACTCCTGATATCGGCGATGCACAGTGGCCTTGGAAACGGTGAATCCCATGCCGCGCAATGTTAGCGCAATCTCGTTGAAAGTAAGGCCACGCTGACGCAAGCGCACAATTTCTGCAATCGGGGCATCAATGCGGGAACGACCTCCCCCACCTTGGTTAGCTAGATTCTGCTCCGGGCGGAAGCCTTTTTCATTGATGGCCCGGCGCACACCGCGACTGATCTTGCGATTGATTAAGCGCCGTTGGTACTCCTCCACTACTCCCAGTACTTGCAGCACCATTTGTTCTAGCTCGGTTAGGCCCAACGGGCCGCGCTCTTCAAGCGAAAACACTTGCCCTCCGTATTTATGCACTTGGTAAAGCAAGGCCAGCTTAGCGTTACCGCGCCCTAAGCGACTGTCATCTTGCACCAAGAGGCAGTCGGCTCGACGCCGACGCAGCAAATCTAAGGCGCTAATGAAACCCTCGCGGTCATCGGCAAAGCCACTTTCCTGCTCCTTGATTACCTGCACTACCTGCCAGCCACTGGCAGCCGCAAAAGCAGTAAGCTCTGCTACCTGGCGTTCTAAGCTTGTTTCCTGTCGCGCATTCTCCGTACTTACCCGTGCGTAAACAATGGCCCGCATGCTAGTCTCGCCCCCTTCCTTTCCGTCCATTATATCACCTTAAAATGGCCGCACCATGGATTCACGCCAACTATTGCCATAGCATCCACTGCTCGTATCAGGGCAAAACTAAACCTGATTGGGGTGAACGCCCTAGATAGTTCCTGGTACTTTAGCGAAAGGTCGTTGGTCCTGCGAAAAGCGCATTGGGGCCTTTAATAAAGGGGGCTTAGACAGCAACGCTTAAAGGCGGCCAACTGTTTGAGCCTAGGCGAGTTTTGGCCGCCTCAGTTGATGGCTAAGCACCTTCGTACAGTATGTAGGCCACACGCGCGCGAGTAGGACCACGACCTTTATGAGTAGTCCAGTTGGGGGGTGAGCACATTGTCAAATAGGTTACGTGTTGCTGTGGGCCTGCTTTGCTTAGCTTTGTTTATGACTGCCAGCTGCTACGCCTGCCAACCGGCGCGGCGGCCCTTAACCGATTCCTCTGGCAGCAGCGGCGCAGGGTTAGAACAATTGCTAGCCAGCTTTGAGCCTGAAAGG
>CALNBW010000430.1 GCA_937874815.1 uncultured Bacillota bacterium
CAATTAGCTGCGTGGGAATAATCATCGTGTCGAGGTCAATAAAGCTGATTACTAGCAACAGAGCCGTAAGCCCGGCATAGTAGACCAGCGCTAACGACCAACCAAAACGCAGATAGACTAGCGTCAGTAGCACCGCCGTCAATAGCTCCACCAGCGGGTAGCGCCAACTAATCGGTGCCGCACAGTGCCGGCACCGCCCCCGCTGCCATAAGAAGCTGAACAGAGGGATGAGCTCCCATGGCCCTAGCCGCTCCTGACATTGCGGGCAATGGGACGGCGGATAAGCGATCGACTCCCCCCGCGGTATGCGGTAAATGCAGACGTTGAGGAAGGAGCCGAGAAGAAACAGACTACAGTATAAGAAAAGTGTCATCGCATCTAAGTCGTGGCGGTTTTTTCAGGAAGACGGTTTGTTTTGCCATCTGCAGCTTTTGTTACGTAAACAGTGCCGTCCGTATCGAGATACCAAGTGCCACCCTTTACAAACTTCGATTCCAGGCCGGGCAATTCATCATCATCCAGAAAATCATCTATTGTCACTTCTGCACCAGTCAATAGACTTTTGGCCTTGACATTCGTCGAGTTTAGTTCCACTGCTGCTGGTGATGGCCGCCACTGTGTTTCAGTCAAGAAAGCGTCAACTGCCGTCTGTACAGTGGCAATTGCTGCCACATCCCGCCCAATCCTGGCTCTCTCCATTACCTTGGTATACTGAGGAATCCCAATCGCAGCCAGCAACCCTAGAATCGCCAGCACTACCATAAGTTCCACTAGCGTAAAACCCTTCTTATTCATCTTTTTCATCTATTTCACCTCCTTTCATTAGAACTGCACAATGTTCGCCATCTGCATCATGGGTAGGGCGATAGCTAAGGCGATCAGCCCCACCACCAAGGCCATGACCAGTAGCACAATTGGTTCAATCATCTTACCCAGCCGCTCGGTCAGGTTGCTTAAATCCTGGTCATAGAAGTCGGCCACTTGGTTCAGCATAGTGTCCAGCGAACCGCTACTTTCGCCTACGTGCACCATATGTAAAACCATGGGCGGAAACAGACCCGAGTTTTCCAGTTCAACGGCTAGCCGGCTGCCCTGGCTAATAGCAGCTGTGGCTTGTTGCACGGCCTCGGTATAAACAGCGTTATCCATCGTCTGCTCCGCCAGCTTTAGGGCACTGACTACGTTAACGCCGCTGCGCGTTAGGGCCGCTAACGTGCGGCAGAAACGGGAAATGGCGTTCATGCTGATCAGCTTGCCAAAAAGCGGTAGACGCAAGGCTAGTTTGTCGAGCGTGGTGCGGCCGCCCTCGCTGGCACCCCAATACTTAAACAGCATAAAACCAGCCACAGCCATAATCAGGAGCAGCCAGCCCCAGCTAACGATAAAATGGCTTACCCCGAGCATGAACTTGGTGATGCCGGGCAGTTCCATATCGAAGCTGGAGAAAATGCTAGCAAAGTTAGGCACGACAGTAGCTAAAAGAAACCAGGTGATACCTAGGGCTACAATGGCCACAAACTTGGGGTAAGTAAGAGCGCTTTTTACCTTCTGGCCTATCTGATGCTCGCGCTCGAAATAGGTAGCTGCCCGCGCTAGCGCTTCATCAAGGGTGCCCCCCACTTCGCCTGCCGCCACCATATTCACCAAAATAGGAGGAAAAGCGGTGTCGTCACGCATGGCCAGTGCCAGGCTCTGCCCGCTGACCAGGCGCTGCTCGAGGCGCTCAATCGCTGCGCCTAAGGGCGTCTGCTCGCCCTGCTGCTGCCGGATGGCGGTCAGTGCAGGCAAGATAGGAATGCCAGCGGCATAAAGCACCCCTAATTGACGGGCAAAAATGGCTAGGTCGCGGGTGGTAACCTGGCGGCCTCTACCGAGCGCCGCTTTCAGGTTACTGGCTCCAAAGTCTTTTGCCTTGACATCCCGGTCTAACTCCAGCTCAGTAACATAATAGCCTAATCGCGTCAGCTCTTTGATGGCTGCTTGCTCGCTGTTGGCTTCCAGCTGACCTTTCACTAGAACACCGAGGCCGTCACGCCCCTGGTATTTATAGGACAGCATTGCACCACCCCCTATCTTTGCAATAGACTCTCCAATAGACCAGTTTCCGGCGTATAAAGGTCAATCTGTGCTTTGCTAATCAGGCCCTGTTGGTACAGGTGTTGCAGGGACTGCTCCATAGTCTGCATACCGAACTGGGCACCCGCCTGCATCATCGAGTTAATCTGGTGCACCTTGCCTTCGCGAATTAAGTTGCGAATGGCTGGCGTCACCATCATTATTTCCGTAGCCACCACCCGGCCCCGTCCATCAGCTCGCCGCAAGAGCTGCTGCGAAACTATGGCCTGCAAGACCAAGGCTAATTGGGTGCGAATCTGGGCTTGTTGATAGGGCGGAAAAATATCCAAAATCCGGTGCACCGCTTGGGCCGCACCTGGCGTATGTAGAGTAGCGAAAACTAGATGTCCGGTTTCGGCCGCGCTTACAGCGGCCGCCGTTGTCTCTAGGTCGCGCATCTCACCGATCAAAATTACATCGGGGTCTTCGCGCAAGGCCGCGCGCAAGCCATTAGCGTAGCTCTTGGTATCGGCACCTACTTCTCGCTGGTTTACTATCGAGCGCTGATGACGATGCAAGAATTCAATTGGGTCTTCAATAGTTAGAATGTGTTCGGCCCGCTCCTGGTTGATCTTGTCGATCATGGCCGCCAATGTCGTAGATTTACCACTGCCGGTGGGACCGGTGACCAAAATTAGCCCCTGCCGACGATTGGCCAATTCACCGACAACAGGGGGTAAGCCCAGGGAAGCGATGCTAGGGACTACCTGCGGAATTAGGCGACAGGCAATGCCGATAGTGCTGCGTTGCCGAAAGGCATTGATGCGGAAACGACCGACGCCAGGCAGACTCAGCGAGAAATCCACCTCACCTAGACTGCTGAAGGTGGTCCTCTGCATGTCCTGCACTACTTCATCAAACATTTCCGCCGTGTCGGCCGGGGTAAGCTTAGGCAAGTCCACCCGCACCAATTCGCCATGCAATCTCAGCACTGGCGATTGCCCCACGGTCAGATGCAAATCGGAAGCACCTTGATCCACAGCCAGTTTTAGGAGTTCTAACAAGCGCGGCATCAACTGCACCTCACTTCCACTATTCCTGAAAGGTAACCCGCAACACTTCAGCTACAGAAGTAATTCCTTGCTGCACCTTGTCCAAGGCATCAAAACGCAGTTGTTGCATGCCTGCGGCAACGGCTACTTGGCGTAGCCTGGCCAGCGACGCGCGTTGCGCTATTAACTCGCGCATTTCATCGCTCAGCAGTAACAGTTCAAAAATGCCTACCCGGCCCCGGTAACCTGTATTATGGCAGCGGGGACAGCCGACCGCCTCGTAGGCCGCAAGGGGTTCTGTTAGGTCTAGGTTCAGGGCAACTACTTCTGCGGACTGTGGCGTATATATGACAGGCCGGGCGCAATGCTTACACAGGCGGCGCACCAGCCGCTGGGCAACAATACCAATTAGGGACGAAGCGACCAGAAAGGGCTCTACTTCCATGTCTAGCAGACGGGTAATAGCGCCAGGGGCGTCATTCGTATGTAACGAAGTCAGGACCAAATGCCCCGTGAGGGCCGAGCGAACGGCTATGTCGGCCGTTTCCGAGTCGCGCGTTTCACCCACCATGATAATGTCAGGATCTTGGCGCAACACGGAGCGGAGCACGGCGGCAAAGCCCAACCCGATCTTGGGGTTAACTTGCACATGGTTCATGCCCACCGATTCCAGTTCCACTGGGTCTTCAATGGTGATGATGTTCTTCGCCTGGTCGTTGAGGCCTTGCAGCATGACCTGCAGCGTTGTGGTCTTGCCGCTGCCCGTGGGACCGCAGACCAAGATCAGGCCATAGGGCCGAGAAATTAGCTGTTGGAAAGCCTGCTGTTGAGACTGGCTGAGCCCAATATCGTCCATGGAGAGCAGGCGGCTGGCCGGGTCAAAAAGACGGACAACCATCTTTTCTCCGTGTATCGTAGGCAAGGTAGACACCCGCAAGTCCAGGTGGTTTGTGCCATGGGCATAACGAATGGCACCATCAAGGGGCAGACGGCGCTCGGAAATATCCATGCCCGCCATTACCTTAAGGCGCGTGATCAGGCCAGCATGCACATCGCTATCCAGCTCATTTACCTCCTGCAGCACTCCATCAATGCGGTAGCGAATACGCAAACCATCGCGTTGCGGCTCGATGTGAATATCGCTGGCCTGGTCAGCAATAGCCTGATTGATCAAGGTGTCAACTAGCCGCACTATGGGTGATTCGTCAGT
>CALNBW010000431.1 GCA_937874815.1 uncultured Bacillota bacterium
ATCATGCGATAGGACGAGTCAGGTAGCGCAGGAAGCGGGCGCTACTGTAATTGAAATGGGTAATAACCGGGGTAAAGGCGCTGCGCTACAGCTGGGATTGGAGTCAACAGCCAGCGACATCATTGTTTTTCTGGATGCTGATCTCATTGGGTTAACAACCGCCCACGTAGACGCCTTAATTCTGCCCGTGTTAGAGGGTAAGGTCGACATGACGCTGGGCGTTTTTGAAGGCGGGCGCCGTTCTACCGATTTGGCGCAGAAAATAACTCCCTTTCTTACGGGGCAACGCGCTGTGAGACGTCAGGTTTTGCAGGAGCTCCCGAGCATTGAAGAATTGGGGTTTGGCGTTGAAGTTGCCTTGACTCGCTATGTTAAGTCGCACGGGGTGCCCTATTGTGAAGTGGTTTTGCATGAGGTTTCGCAGGTAATGAAGGAAGAGAAATTCGGGCTGATCGATGGCATCTCCCGGCGACTGCGGATGTACTGGGATATTGTGCGCACACTAGCGCAATAACCCAGAGTGCCTGGGAGCTTGCAGCTAACTAGGCAGTGTGGTAGAATGTTTCTGGCAGAGAGTGGGGGTTTCCCACTCTCTGCGTTTATCCATTGTCAAATACTGTCTCCAGCCTCGCAGCTGGGCTAAGGGGGGCGATGCCAAAGTGCGGAAGTCGCATAGTTTGGAGGAAATCATTCGGGCCGTTTTACCAGTTGTAGAAGCAGGAGGTTATGACCTCATTGATGCTGTTTGGGGTTCGTCTTTTAATCGCCGTACCCTAACCTTGTTTGTGGATAAGCCGGGTGGCGTTTTGTTAGATGAATGTCAATCTCTGTCTCGCAAGATAGGTGACCTGCTAGATGAGCGCGAGCTGGTTGCGGGCAGCTATGTGTTAGAAGTCTCTTCCCCCGGGGCGGAAAGGCCATTGAAAGGGCCGCAAGATTATATCCGTTTTGAGGGGCGCTACGCCCTGGTTCGGACGCGGGAGCCATTGCCAGAGGTGGGAACGGCTGAAGTGTACGGTTATCTGCGGGGGTTGGCCGCGGAGGCCGTGATGCTAGAAGTAGCCGAAGGCAAAACCATTAGCATCCCACTGGTACAGATTGCAAAGGCGAGATTGGCAATAAAATTTTAGGAGGATTGTTGTGCATGAATGTGGATTTCATTCAAGCAATTCATGATCTGGCAGAAGAGCGGGGAATAGAAGAAGCCGTGCTTTTTGAGGCAATAGAGGCAGCCCTTAGTTCGGCCTACAAGCGTAACTTTGGTACCTCGCAAAACGTTAAGATAGACATTAACCGCGCCACTGGCGAGATGCATGTGTATTCGCAACTAAGAGTAGTAGAAGATGCGCAAGACACGCTGGCAGAAATCAGTTTAGCTGACGCTAAGGAGATTAGCCCTACCTATGAGTTAGATGATATTGTATTGCAGGAAGTTACGCCGCGAGATTTTGGCCGTATTGCTGCGCAAACTGCTAAGCAAGTGGTGGTCCAGCGTATTCGAGAGGCGGAAAGGGTGCAGATTTACGATGAGTATACAAATCGTGAGTCGGACATTATTTCCGGGGTTGTCTCCCATATTGAGGGCAGGAATATTTTTGTGGAACTAAACAAGACGGAGGCCATTTTGTTGCCTGCCGAGCAGGTAATAGGAGAAGTTTATCGCCCCGGTGAACGCATCAAGGCCTACGTGCTGGAAGTCAAGCGGATGCCTAAAGGGCCGCAGATAGTGCTTTCCCGCAGTCATCCCGGCCTTTTAAAGCGATTACTAGAGCTAGAGGTGCCCGAGATCCATGATGGCGTAGTTGAACTGAAGGGCTTGGCTCGTGAAGCCGGTTCTCGTTCCAAAATTGCCGTCTATTCTCGAGACGCCAACATCGATGCGGTTGGCGCTTGTGTAGGGCCCCGGGGTATGCGTATTCAAGCTATTGTTAATGAGCTCAGGGGCGAAAAAATCGATGTGATCGCTTTCGATGTCGCACCAGAACAATTCGTGGCCAATGCCCTCAGCCCAGCTAAGGTTACCTCAGTTAACATAGACGAAGCCAATAAAATCGCCCATGTTGTTGTTCCTGATTATCAATTGTCTCTAGCTATTGGTAAAGAAGGGCAGAATGCTCGTTTAGCTGCTAAGCTAACCGGGTGGAAGATTGATATCAGAAGCGAAAGCCAAGTAAACCTCAAAACTGAGGAGGTTGACGAGTGAAGCCGCGGCGAGTACCAGAGAGAATGTGTGTAGGGTGTAAGGCGATGCGCCCCAAGCGAGAACTCCTTCGGGTGGTACGTAGTCCTGAAGGCGAGGTTGCGCTGGACTTGACGGGTAAAAAATCGGGGCGCGGAGCTTATGTTTGTCATAGCGTAGCCTGTTTGGATGCCGCACTGCAAGGTGGTCGACTGGCACGAGCGCTGGCGGCGAGCATAGATGAGCAAGTCGCAGAAGAGTTGCGTAAAGCCATTCGCTCTCAAGATGGAAGATAAGCTACTGCAGTTTCTTGGTATTGCCTGGCGAGCTAGAGCACTCATCGCTGGTGAGTACCCCTGTTTAAGTGCTATCCGTGCTGACAAAGGCTTGTTACTGATCCTGGCTCAAGATGCGTCTACCAATACTGCTGATCGCCTTCAGGCAGCAGCATCCTATCGGTCTGTGCCTTATGTCAAGACCCGGAGCAAAGCGGAATTAGGCCGAGCCATCGGCCAGAGCCAACGGGCCGCTTTACTGGTAACCGATAGGAATTTTGCTAAAAAATTGGAGGAGTTGGCGAGAGAGTAAAGTGGGAGGTGGCTAGATGAGCAAAATCAGAATTTATGAGCTAGCTAAAGAGCTCGATGTCCCCAGTAAAAAACTGGTTGAAGCATTAGCCGATCTTAATCTAAATGTGAAAAATCACATGAGCACAATCGACATAATGGTTGCAGATATTATTCGTGATGTACTAGCTCCTAAAGGCAATAAAGAGCCCGAAACTACTGTTACCCCTGAAAAGTCCGTTGAGCAAGCAGTATCTGTCCCTGAAAAGGCCACAACTAAATCAGAATTGAATACACAGGGGCGCTCCACCAGTGCCCAACCTGTAAGCAAGAAGGAGTTTGACACGAAACCGATGACAGCAAAACATGACGCAACAACTGAACAAGTGAATACTGGCCCTAAAGGGAACACCACAGAGTCTTTAGATCCCCTACTAGGGGTGGAAGAAGAGTTTATAGCACCGCCCCACGTCAAGGAGGCTGAACGGGCTAAGACTAGAGGGCGGTCTGCTAACCCTCGTAACAAAGAAAATGTGAATGCCTCCCGCCCGAAGCAGCCGGACCGGCGTAGACGGGATCAGGGCCAAGGAACTCAAGGTTTCGCTGCCAAACAAACCGAACCCAGTAAAGTTGTTATTCCGCGAGAAGATATTGCGGTCTCGGAATTAGCCATGTTGCTCAAACGCCCGGCTACCGAGATTATTCGCAAGTTAATAGGCCTAGGAGTTATGGCGGCCATCAATCAGGCGGTTGACTCGGATACGGCGGCGCTAGTTGCCAGCGAACTTGGATTCACTGTAGAACTAGCAGCACCGCCAGCGCCAGTGTATGACAACCCCTTCGACATCCCCGTGGAGCCAGATAGGCCGGAAGATCTGCGGCCCCGACCCCCGGTGGTTACTGTCATGGGACACGTGGACCATGGCAAGACTAGCTTACTGGATGCCATTAGGCATACAAAAGTAACAGCTGGCGAGGCGGGAGGTATTACCCAACATATTGGAGCTTACCAGGTAGAGGTGCAGGGGCAGTTGATCACCTTTCTGGATACTCCGGGACATGAGGCCTTCACTTCCATGCGAGCGCGGGGGGCTAAGGCTACCGACATCGCTATCTTGGTAGTTGCAGCAGACGATGGCGTCATGCCCCAAACCATTGAAGCCATCAACCATGCCAAAGCAGCTGGCGTTCCGGTCATAGTGGCAGTGAACAAGATAGACCGACCCCAAGCCAACCCCGACCGAGTTAAGCAGCAGCTGACCGAACATGGGCTGATCCCCGAAGAGTGGGGTGGCGAGACTATTTGTGTCAACGTATCTGCCAAAGAGCGCACTGGCATTGATGACCTGCTGACTTCAGTTCTGACTCTAGCTGAGATTTTGGAGCTCAAGGCTAATCCCAACAAACTAGCGCGGGGTTTGGTCATCGAGTCAAAAATTGACAAGGGGCGCGGGCCAGTAGCTAGTGTTCTGATCAATGAAGGAACCTTGAACGTAGGCGATGCCATCTTGGCCGGCATGGCCTGTGGGCGTATCCGAGCCATGCAAAATGACTCAGGCCGTCGCATCAAGAAG
>CALNBW010000432.1 GCA_937874815.1 uncultured Bacillota bacterium
GCAAGCCGCTAACTCGGCACTAGGCTGTATGACAGTTGTCTCCAGTAGCTCCGTCAGCTCTTGCATTTCCCGCACAAAAGCCCGCTGCTCCCTAATTGCAGCATCACTGATCAAGCCCACTTGCCAGCCCCGCTCCATAAGACGGGTATCCGCATTATCATGCCGCAGCAACAAACGATATTCCGCCGCCGAGGTCAGCATCCGATAGGGCTCATTTACCCCTTTGGTGACTAAATCATCAACTAGCACCCCAATATAGGCCTCTGATCGCTTTAATACCAGGGGCTCCAAACCCCGCAGATATTGGGCCGCATTGATGCCCGCAATTAGCCCCTGGGCCGCTGCCTCTTCATAGCCGGATGAGCCATTAATCTGCCCAGCAGCAAACAAGCCGGGGATCTCCTGAAACTCAAGAGAAAGCTTGAGCTGCGTAGGATCAATATAGTCATACTCAATAGCGTATCCTGATCTGATAATCTCCGCTTGGGCCAAACCAGGAATTGTGCGCAAAGCCTCATATTGCACGTCTTCTGGCATGCTAGTGGAAAACCCTTGCACATACATTTCGTCTGTGCAGTAACCCTCTGGCTCCACGAACACCTGGTGGCGTTCTTTATCTTTGAAACGGACTACCTTATCTTCCAGAGAGGGACAATAGCGTGGCCCCACGCCTTCAATCTGGCCGCTATATAGCGGTGCCCGCTGCAAATTCTCCCGGAAAATGCGGTGGGTCTCAGCCGTCGTATAGGTGAGCCAGCACGACAACGGTCGTCCATAGCAATTGCTCGGCCCAGCGAACCCTAAGGGCAAATCATCGCCCGGCTGCTCCTGCATGCAAGCGGTATCAATGCTGCGACCCCTGATGCGCGGGGGCGTACCAGTTTTAAAACGGCCCATCCGAATACCCAGATTAAGCATACTCTGCGTCAAAGCTAAAGCCGGTTGCAAACCGCTTGGGCCACTCGAGTAGCTGATATCACCTAAAATCACTCTGCCGCGCAAATAGGTGCCAGTAGTAAGAATGACGCAAGGGGCCAGAAAGGTAGTGCCAGTCTGGGTCACTACCCCTCGCACCTGCCCACCTTCCACTAGCAGTTCATCTACCATAGCCTGCTTCAGCCACAAGCCATCCTGCTGGGCAAGCACCTGCCGCATTCGCTGTTGATACCGCTGTCTATCAACCTGGGCCCTAAGGGTCTGCACCGCCGGCCCCTTACTGGTGTTCAACATGCGAAGCTGGATGCAACAGGCGTCCACCGCCTTGCCCATTTCGCCACCCAGGGCATCAATTTCCCGTACTATATGGCCTTTAGCCGGGCCACCAATAGAGGGGTTGCAGGGCATCAGGGCAATGGCATCCAAGTTCATTGTCAGCAGTAGG
>CALNBW010000433.1 GCA_937874815.1 uncultured Bacillota bacterium
ATGGCGTCAACTTGGCCGTGCAAAACGGTAGCAGCGCTGCCAATTTCTTTGGCAATCTGGTAAGCCATAGCCTCATAGACAAGTTGCGCTTGCTCATCGCCGTCTTTAATGCGCTGCACCACCTCACGGGCATCCGTCGTTCCCAGATAGGCCATGAGGCCACCTTTACCAACAATCAATCGGCGCACTTCTGCCTCTGTATATTCGCCGGAGAGACATAGTTTTGCCAGTTCAAAAGCAGGCAAACTACCGGTGCGCTCTGGCGAAAACGGACCCTCGCCATCCAGGGCATTGTTAACATCTATCACGCGTCCTTGCCAGTGGGCACCAACAGAGATACCCCCGCCTAGATGAGCTACTACTAGAGACATATCTTCGTAATTCTTGCCTAGATCAGCAGCTGCTCGACGGGCAATGGCTTTTTGATTAAGGGCATGAAAAATGCTCCTCCGTTCTATGAGCGGCGAACCGGATAAGCGCGCTTCGTCCTGCAGTTCATCTACTACCACTGGATCTACAATGTAAGCTGGAATGTTATATTCTCTTCCTATATCATAGGCTAAAAGCCCCCCGAGGTTGCAGGCATGCTCACCGCTATAGCCGATGCGCAGATCTGCCAGCATGGCATCGTTAACTAAATAGGTGCCCCCAGGGATTGGGCGTACTAGTCCGCCCCGGCCTACAATAGCTGACAGATGAGCTACTTGCACGCCTGCCTCGGCCAGTGCCTCTAGCACTGCAGCCTCCCGAAACTTATACTGGTCAAAGATCCGCTCAAAATGGGACAGTTCTTGCACAGAATGCCGCAGCACCCGTTCAAATAACACCTGTTCATCTTGAAAGATGGCAATCTTAGTGCTAGTTGAGCCAGGGTTAATAACCAACATTTTGTGCATAGGCTACGCCCCTTCCGCCATCAGCACGGCAGTTGCAATGGAGTAGAGCTTAGCCTGGGGGCTATCAGAGCGGGATGTAAGGATAATAGGAGCAGCCGCTCCAGCAATAACGCCGGCCACTCGGCCATGCCCTAGGTATACCAAAGTCTTGTAAATTGCATTTCCTACCTCGATAACAGGAACCAGCAAGATGTCGGCTTGGCCAGCAACTGGGCTTTGCATCCCCTTGTGCGCCGCCGCTTCTACTGAAACGGCGCCGTCCAGAGCTATCGGACCATCTACAATACAGTTCTTAATTTGGCCCCGATCGGCCATCTTAGCGAGTAACGCCGCTTCTACAGTCGCCGGCATGTCAGGATTAACCTGCTCAAAAGCGGCAATTACTGCTACCTTAGGGCA
>CALNBW010000434.1 GCA_937874815.1 uncultured Bacillota bacterium
CTTCCATCGTTAACATGTGGACCTCGTCTATGATGTATACCTTGAATCTTCCTTGGCTGGGCGCAAACTTGACACTGTCGCGCAGATCGCGAATCTCATCAATGCCCCGGTTTGAGGCCCCGTCTATTTCTAATACATCTAGATTATTACCCTGCTTGATACCAACACAACTGGCACAAGTCAAACAGGGCGTTGGAGTAGGAGCATCAACCTCTAGGCAATTGAGCGCCTTAGCCAAGATCTTGGCTAAGGTAGTTTTTCCCGTGCCACGCGGGCCACAAAATAGAAAGGCGTGGTAAATACGCCCCTGTAACAGCATGTTCTCTAGAGTGCGGACAATATGGTCTTGACCGACAACATCGGCAAAGGTCTGCGGCCTGAAGGCCCGATATGACGCCTGATATATCACTATAAACACCTCAATCTATTTGATTGCACACCCAGGCCCATTTTCCCTCTAAGTTAGCCAATATATTTTGGCCGCCAAAAAACTCCTGCTAAGGTCACTTCAAATAACTGATAAAACAGCACAAAATTCCACAGGTAACGACATATTTCGACAAGCTTAGACATAATCCGTTAAGATATTGTCGACAAGGCCGTTAATTGCATTTATAATAGGGTTGAGTTTTTTAGGCTAAAAAAAGGGGGAATTGCCGAGTAGATAAAAACGGAACCAAAGCAGCCACTAAAATTATACTAAGGAGGTTTCCGCTGTGAACAAGAAAAGTGACTGGAAAGTTCACCTGCTAGCATTGATCATGGTCGTCGTTGCTGAATTCATTGGCATCAAGTCATTCAAAGTAGGACCAGGCACAGTGATGCTACTCCCCATGCTCTATGCTCTAGTGATCGGCATGTTCTTACCTGCTCTACGTTTGGTGGATCGTGAGGACATGGAAATCGCGTCCCCTTATATCGGGATATCGGTTATGTTTCTTACTGCCAAGATGGGAACCACAATTGGCCCCAACCTGCCGAAAATCATATCTGCAGGGCCAGCTTTAATTCTACAGGAGTTCGGTAACCTAGGAACTATTTTCTTCTCCCTGCCAATAGCTTTGCTCATTTTCAAAATGGGACGGGAAGCCATTGGCATCTGTTTCTCGATTTCTCGCGAAGGCTCTTTAGCCATTGTTTCGGACCTCTATGGCCTGGACTCAGCGGAAGGTCGCGGGGTCATGGGCGCTTATATCGTCGGTACGCTATTTGGTGCTATCTTCAACGGCCTTATGGTTGGCTTCTTAATCAGCTTAGGTCTTTTCCATCCATACGCGCTAGCCATGGCCTGTGGGACTGGTAGTGCCTCAATGATGGCTGCGGCCCTGGGCCCTGTGGTTGCTGCTTTCCCTGCCATGGAGGCCGAGCTCAGTGCCTATGCTGCTACAAGCCAACTACTAACCAGTGTGGACGGTCTTTATATGAGCCTGTTCATAGCAATACCAGTAACTGAGTGGCTCTACCGCAAACTCGGCGGTAAACCAGCTGCAAACAATAAAGCAAAGGAGGCGGCTAACTAATGAAGTCATCAACAGCTAGTACAATACGTATTCTGCTTATTTCAGGCGTTCTTGCTTTGATCGGCAACTTCATCGGATTTAAGGTTAGCCCTATCGAGGCGCTACCTGGGATGATCATTCTTTTCGTTCTGGTAGTCGGTGGCTATTTTCTAACAAGACTATTTCGCAATAAGCTACCGACCATCGCCTTTGTTTCAGCTATAGCAATTATCGCGTCCATCCCGGGCGTACCTTTTGCAGAGCAGGTTGTTGAGTATTGTGGCAAGGTTCAATTCCTCGCCCTATGTACTCCCATCTTAGCCTACGCTGGTATCTCTATCGGCAAGGACCTAAATAGTTTCAAAGAACAAGGTCTGAAAATGGTCATTATTACCCTCTTGACCTTCTTAGGTACCTTCATCGGCTCGGCTGCCATTGCTCAAGTTATCTTGAAGATGACAGGCGTTATTTAAAGGCCGCATAGCCGACCATCATACTTTGGTGGTCGGCTTTTTTCAGCGCGTCATACATAACTCGTTCAGGCAGAAGTCGCTAGCAAAATACTCCCTGGGGCAATTGGCCAAACTAGGTGATGATAGCGCGGAGTTCCGCCATCGTTCCTTGAAAATAACAACCGATGCCCTTAGTAGGGGCCAGATAGAAAGGAGAATACCCTTTGAAAAAAGCCGAACTAAAACAGCGTGTCTGTGCTGCTATTGACAAACGGGCCGAAGAGATTACCGCCATCGGTGATTTCATGTTTAACAACCCGGAACTAGGCTTTAAGGAGCTGAAAGCATCCTCTCTTGTAGAAGAGAAATTTCAGGCCCTAGGACTCGACTACCGCAAAGGCCTGGCAGTTACTGGCCTCAAGAGCCGTCTGCCTGGCAGACAGAGCAGGTTATCGGTGGCTGTCATGGGCGAAATGGATGCTGTCGTCTGTCACGATCATCCCCATGCAGATCCCCACACAGGCGCTGCCCACTCCTGTGGGCATAATGCCCAAACGGCGATGATGGTCGGCGTGGCCATGGGGCTAGTAGATTCTGGTGTAATGAATGAACTAGATGGTGATGTTGTTCTCATGGCCTTACCCGCTGAAGAATATGTTGAACTGGACTATAGGCAAAAACTACGCCGGGAAGGGAAAATCACTTTCCTAGGAGGCAAGCAAGAACTACTTAAGCTAGGCGAATTTGATGACATAGACATGGCCATGATGTGCCATTTAGCCTCCAATCATCCGGAACGCCAAATGCTTATTCCCGGCCCGGGCATCGGCTCTACCGGCTTCATCGGCAAAACCATCCAGTATGTCGGTAAAGAAGCGCACTCGGGCGGAGCACCCCACGAAGGAATCAATGCACTTAACGCAGCAATGCTCGGCCTGATGGGTGTTCACGCCAACCGCGAGACTTTTAAGGATGCTGATTCTATCCGTGTGCACCCTATCATTACCAAAGGTGGCGACTTAGTTAACATTGTCCCCGCCGATGTGCGCATTGAAACCTATGTCCGTGGTCGTAGCATTGATGCCATTATGGATGCTAGCAAAAAGGTCAACCGCGCCTTGCAGGCTGGAGCCATGGCAGTAGGGGCTGAAGCAATTATCGAAGAGATTCCCGGCTATCTGCCTCTGTTTAACGATGAAAAACTGGCAACCCTTTTTTCAGCGAACTGCACAGAATTGCTTGGCGAAGCAGGGGTTGAACCCGCTGAACCTATGGGTGGTTCTACTGATATGGGAGATATTACGCATATCATGCCGGGCATCCATCCTTCAGTAGGTGGGGTTGCCGGTAGCGCGCATGCCCGGGATTACATGATCGTCGATCCAGACATGGCCTACATTGTGCCAGCCAAAGCGATGGCGATGACCGTGATTGATCTGCTGTATGATGACGCAGCTGTTGGCCGCGATATTAAGGACAACTTCAAGCCAGTGATGACCAAGGAAGAGTATCTGGCTATGTGGGAAGACCTGCTTAAATAAGATCAAAAAAACGCGCGCCATTTGGGCTTGGGTGCTGACAAAGGCCGTAGTCCTGCTCGCGCGCGTGTGGCCTGGTACTGTAGGTAGATGCTTAGCTATCGCCTGAAGCGGCCA
>CALNBW010000435.1 GCA_937874815.1 uncultured Bacillota bacterium
GGCACAGGCTAGCGCCAATCGTGCCTACGCAGGACCCCATCGGCCCCTTACCGTTAGCGTGGGTGCAACATTTTTACAGCCCTTCTTAACAAGTCCTTTTGTTTAGCCGCTAGCGGAGCTTCATAAAGGCAAGGGCTATGAGTATTAAACCTCCTAGCCACGACAAATCAAGGTTAGTGTTAGCGGCAACTTTTCTACCGAGCATACTGCCTAACATGACCGCAACCATATCAGATATCAAAGAAAACAAGACTACCTGTAGGTAGTTGATATCAGTTAATCCGCTGCCAAATCCTGCTGCCAACCCGTCTAGAGCTAAAGCCATTGCCAGATAGGTGGCTTCCCTTGGTGATAATTCCCGAGAGTTATCAATATCGGCCTTGGTGCTATCTGCATAGATACTGAGCACAAAATTGAAGTCAAACAGCTTGAACTCTATGCTTCTATTACCAGAACCACTTCTATTGATATAGTTCTTCAAAAACCCGTCAAAGAGCTTTAGGCCGCCAACGACTAGCAAGATAAGGAAACAAATTAACGTTGTAGCTGCCTCAGGAACGTATTGCTTGACGGCTGAGCCTGCGAAGAGCGCCACGGCCAAAATGGCCGCACAGATGACGTTGATCACTGTAACAGAGAGGAAGGGTATTCTTATCTTGTTTGTCCCATAGGCAAAACTAGCAACAAAAGCATCCATACTTAGCGCCGTTACCAGCATGATTGCTTGCAACATCGGTCGGAGCATATATGCCAACCCCCTTACCAAGCTTACTAGACATAGTACGCTGGAAGGGTGTGTAGGTGTGCGAAACAGACAGTACTACACTGCCTGTTTTTTCATTGCCCAGAAGCTGATCTATACCTGGGATTCGCTCCTGATGCGATTAGGTGTTGCTATAAGAAGTTTTTACTGTTAATATAAGGTCAGCTATAGTATAATGGAAGAGGTTTGGATTAAGCGCAGCAAAAGGAGGAATTACAGATGAATATTTTTGATCAGTTGCGCACCGATGGTATGCAGGCCATACTTGACGGACGCAAGCAGGGCCTCAAGGTAGTTGGCGTTTATTGCACCTATTTTCCTCAGGAACTCGCCATAGCTGCTGGCGCAGTGCCAGTAAGCCTTTGTGGAACAAAGGAAGAGCCCATCGCAGCTGCCGAGGAGCATCTACCGCGCAACCTCTGCCCCCTGATTAAGTCGTCCTATGGCTTTGCCATTACAGATACTTGCCCTTACTTCGTTCTCTCGGACGTAATCGTTGGTGAAACGACGTGCGACGGTAAGAAGAAGATGTTTGAGCTGATGCAAGCCAAAAAACCAGTGCACGTGATGCAGCTGCCACCTACCCATGAAGGGCAGGAAGCGCTTGCACTCTGGGCAGCTGAAATACGCCGCCTTAAAGAGCATCTCGAACAGGAGCTAGACGTCGTTATCTCCAACGCAGCCATTCGCGACGCCATTCGTTTGGTCAACGATGAGCGCCAAGCTATCAAAGATTTGCTCGATACCAATAAAGAGAACCCTCCACTGCTCCCCAATGTGGAGCTAATTAGAGCCAGCTGGTCGAGCATGTTTGCAGTAGACAAACGGGATAGCATTCGCGCAGCCCAGGAGCTGACTGCGCAGATACGGCAGGATAAAGCTGGGGCCAAGCCGACTGACTGTCCCCGCGTGTTGCTGACGGGATGTCCCGTGGGGCTAGGCAGCGAAAAAGTAGTTAAGATCATTGAAGAGCTCGGTGCCGATATGGTAGCCATGGAAAACTGCACTGGCTACAAAACACTAGAGCTGAAGGCCAATCCTGACCATGAAGACCCAATTATGGCTTTGGCTGAGAAATACATTGAGATTCCTTGCTCTTGCATGAGCCCTAACCTGGGTCGCCTTGACTTGCTGCAACGCATGATTGCTGAATTCAAGATCGACGCAGTAATTGACCTGACCTGGCAAGCCTGCCATACCTATAATATTGAGGCCTATAGTGTGGGTCAGATGGTAAAGGAGCTCGGTCTCCCCTATTTGCAGCTTGAGACAGATTACTCTAGCTCCGACATAGAAACCCTCAAAGTACGCATTGAAGCCTTGCTGGAGATGGCTAAATAGTGATTACTCTAGGACTTGATATCGGATCAGTTGCTGCCAAAGGTGTGTTATTGACCCCGGATCACAGCTATCAAATGGTAGTACCCACGGGCTGGAGTCCCAGAGATACGGGGCAGCAACTGATAGCAGAACTAACACGCTTAGCTAGGCTCGAGTTACATGATGTGGATGCGATTGTAGCCACCGGCTATGGGCGCATCTCAGTTCCCAATGCCGACAAATCAGTCACAGAAATAACCTGCCATGCCAAGGGACTTACTTCGCTCCTACCCCAGGTGCGGACAGTGATAGATATCGGTGGACAGGATAGCAAGGTGATTCGTCTCAATGAGTCGGGGCGTGTGATTGATTTCGCCATGAATGATAAGTGTGCCGCCGGAACTGGCCGCTTTCTGCAGGTCATGGCACAGGTATTGGATATGGATGTCTCCGACTTGGGCGAGGCTGAGATTCCGGCTGAGACGGTAAGCATTAACAGTATGTGTACTGTTTTCGCTGAATCAGAGATCATTGGGCATCTGGCTCAAGGCAAGAGCCGAGGCGGCTTGATTGCGGGATTGCACCAATCGGTGGCTAAACGGGTGGCCGGCATGGCAGCGCGCATTGGTGTGGTCGGGCCTGTCGCCTTCACAGGCGGCGTGGCTAAGAACTCGGGTATTCGCCGAGCCCTGGAGGCAGAGCTCAAAGCCCCTCTGCTCACTCCATACTACTGCCAGTTTACCGGTGCCCTCGGTGCCGCCCTACTGGCGCGTAATCTTTAGG
>CALNBW010000436.1 GCA_937874815.1 uncultured Bacillota bacterium
TTGATTGTTATCGGAGCGGCTATAGGCTTGGTAGTCGCCCAAATCGGCTTCCAGTGGTGGGCAAGAGCCAACGAACTATCTGGTGCTTCCAGCTGGGGCATGGCGCTCATAGGCTTGTTAAGCTCTTTCGCGATTGCAGTATTATCTGCCGCTTGGCCAGCTTGGCATGTGGCCCGGCAGGCACCGGCTGAACTATTAGACTAGGAGGGATAACAGATGGAAGAAGTGTTGATTGAACTACAAGGGATTGGTAAGTCATACCGCAAACGGGCTACCGAGGTGCATGCACTACAGGACCTATCACTGACAGTAAACAAGGGCGAATTTGTGGCCATTTTAGGGCCAAGTGGTTCTGGCAAGTCCACTCTTTTGAACATCATTGGCACCCTGGATAACCCCTCGACAGGCAGCTATGTCTTCGACGGTAAAGACATCACCAAGCTAGATGACACAGAACTTTCACAGTTTCGCGCAGAAAAGATTGGTTTTGTCTTTCAGTCGTTTAACCTGCTAGAGAATCTTTCTGCCATGGATAACGTAGCTATGCCCGCTCGCTACGCTAGGCACAAGCTAAATAAGCAAAAGGCTCGCGAACGCGCCGCGAGTTTGCTTTTACAAGTGGGCCTGGCCGAACGGGTGAACCATTCCCCCGGGGAACTGAGTGGCGGCGAGGAGCAGCGCGTGGCCATTGCCCGCGCCTTGATGAACAATCCCGACCTGATTCTGGCCGATGAACCTACCGGCAGCCTTGACTCCAAGAGCCATGCGGCCATTCTGGGTCTGCTACAAGAGTTGAACCAGGCAGGTAAAACTATCATTGCGGTGTCCCACAACCCGGATATAGTGGAGGTAGCTTCCCGGGTAGTTGAACTGAAGGATGGCCGAATGGTTTCAAGCTAAGGCGGTGCTTCCAAATGCCGACAATCTCTAGCGGACCAGTTAAGTTGTGCAGATGGGTAACAACAGCTATCATCGTAGCAATGACATTGCTCAGTAGCTGCCTGATGTTATCACTTATCGTCAGCGATACTTTTCAGTTTGAAGTTGCCGATGTCTCCCAGGACTTGCCTACAGATAGCTTCATGACCGAGGTTTGGCATAAGGATGGTATCTCTACATTAGCGCCTAGTATTAGCAAGCTTCATCAATACGTACCAGGAGTGCGAGAAATCGCCCAGACAACGCGTGCTGTAGTTATCCGGCCCACTATCATGACCAAAGGCGGGCAGAAAATAGTTCTTAGAGAAGGGATACTGTACAAGGTCGTGGAGCCAGAATTCTTCAGCATTAGAGGATTCGCATTGGCTGAGGGGCGGTATTTTGATGCCGCTGATGGCCCCAATGTAGCAGTAATTGGCGCTACCCTAGCAACGGATGGGTACAAGCTTGGGTCAATAATCCGTAGACCATACATAGATAAGCAATATGAAGTAGTAGGGATCCTGCAGCCTAACGATGGAGGCACTGACCACCCTAACTCATATGTTAACAGCTTTGAGGCCAATGAGATGGTTTTTTTCCCTATCGATGGAATGCCCAAACTAAATGATCCTGAGAACATCATCCTCAAAGCAAATCTTGATAACCTCACAGATCATATGCAGACATGGGGTCAAGTCTGGGTTGGGGTAGAACCTGAAGCAGGCGTGAAGACTGTAATGGAGAATACCCAAGCATACTTAGAAAGCTTACCTGGCACCTATAAATTGTCTTCAAGCCCCACCCCTCCCACCAAAGCAACGTATGAATACGTTGCCGAACAGACATCCAGCTCGCTGGAACAAATGGGCTATATTGTCACCACAGTTGGTGCCTTAAGTATCAGCGGGTTAATGCTAATGCATATGTTACTTGGGGCCAAAGTAATAGGCATTAAGCGCGCCTTAGGCGCGACTCGGGGTAGACTAGTCTGGGAAAGCCTCTTGAAATATTCCTTACTCTCATTGTGCGGCTTTCTGCTATCCCTAGTTCTTATTCAACCGCTTTTGCCCCTGATTGGCAATTTCCTCGGGGTAGAACTGCAAGTATTACCTAAGATGCTACTCTTCGCCATGCTAGGCGTCACCGCGCTAGCACCGCGCTGCGGACTCATACCAACCGTTGAAGCCAGCAAGGTCTCCCCTCTTGATGCTATTCGTGATCGCTTGGGTTGGGGCCTAGGCAAAAAACGCCTAGATCTCAGACAGATCATCGTCTCCGTGGCCTTTGCTGCTGCTGTAGGCACTATGTTTCTGGTAAGCCAAATCGGTTTCTCCACGCTGGCTGGTATTGATGCTAGCCTACGGGCCGTGGGGCGCGACATGCTACTGGTGGAAGAACCACCACCCGGCTCCGTTTCACCCATACCGACTTTGTCTGAAGCAGATGATGCTAGTTTGTGTGTATCCTGTTTAGAACCTTATGGCGAGACCGCCTGGATGGCAAATGCTAGAGTGCCTATCGGCATCTCTGCCAACAATCTTTCCAGAGCCAATGTCTTGGCGGTGAAAAGAGACGTACCGAGGGTGCGTGATTACAAATTAGCTGACGGTAAGTGGTTAAACAACGATAGAGAAGTAGTGATTGGCAACGAGCTAGCACGCGACCTGTTCGGGAAGCAGTCGCCCTTAGGCAAAACCATCCTGCTCGGCAATGACTTAAATCCCTTTACCGTTGTTGGTGTGTTAGAACCAAGGCCACAACAACTCGCTGACTTCGATTTTGACCGTGACAAAGCCGTCTTTATAAACTGGTCCGACCACAAGCTGGCAGCTTCTATAGCGTTATTCGAGTCAAGAATCTTCTTCCGAGCCAAAACCCCCACTGCAGTAGCGCCCGCAAAGGAAGTTATAGAGCGCTTGTTGGCAAAAAGCAATCCTCATGCAGAGCAACTGGTGGTGCGGAACCCCATGGGAGACCTGGAAAAGGCCAAACACTTCACCGAGACCTTCAGCCTCTCTACCTCTGTTATGGCTCTAGTGGCCGTCGTCACTGCTTGCACTTCGGTGGCAGCATTAACACTTATTCAGGCTAGAGAAATGCAAAAAATGCTGGCCCTAAGGCGA
>CALNBW010000437.1 GCA_937874815.1 uncultured Bacillota bacterium
GCAAAAGAAGATACTTTTATAATGAGCAAAGCTTATATTATAAGAATAAAGGATGCGTCATACTTGAAGATGGCCGTCATTCAAGGGAAATAACAAGAAATAGAGTCAAAGAATCGGATTTATGGAAGGCATTGTGTTTACATGTATCCCATGATTGTAATTTGAGCTGTGAATATTGTTTTGCTTCAAAAGGAGACTATATAAAAATGGCCGTCGATAATTAGCCGCAGTAAGGGGCGATCTTACGTCGCCCCACTACCTAATTAACCGTCCCCGCGGTTGAAAGTTGTGAATAGTGCCCAAGTGAAAGGTATTTGAAAATACTTATAGAATAATATTGTTAAAACAACGCGTAAAACTTAGATTACGCCCTTGTCCCAAGTTGTATATGGAATATGAGGACCCAGTTAATTATTCTGCGAAAGAAGGTGTGGTCAATGAAAAGCATTAAACAAACAGCCGCCCTAGCGATAGCCTTCCTTATGTTAGTGGTAACACTCGTTCTAAGCTTAGTTACTTTCTCGAAGGCACAGACGGCCTTAACTGGCACGTTACACGAGCTACTTATCTCAAAGGCGGAAGATACAGCGGATCTGGTCGCAACTCAGCTAGATTCTTGGCGCAGGATAGCCGATGGCATTGCACGTAACTTTGATGGCGAAGCAAGCAGGACCAGCCAACAGACTTACCTACAGCGAGAAACTAGAGAAAACGACTTGCTTTACATCGGCATGTTGCGGAACGACGGTGCCCTGATTTTGCCTAACGGACAGACAATCGATGCTTCCAAACACCCATATTATGACGGGCTGATAGCCGGGCAGACAATAATCACCACTCCTTTTAAGCTTGCCACTGACGACAATATGGTCGTAACAGTTGCTGTACCTATTACAGCCAGCAACTACATCGGTTTAGTAGGCTTTTTACCCGGTCAAGCTCTCTGTGCGGCAATTGCCGATGTCGGTTTCGGTAAAACCGGTTATGCCTACATACCTGATGGCGAGGCAACAACTATCGCCCATCCTAACTATGATCTGGTTTTACAGCGAGATAATGACTTGGAAAATGTGAAAACTGATGTCAGTCTGCAAGAGCTAGTTACTATTCAAAAAGAGATGATTCAAGCTAAGACTGGCGCAGGGCGATATGACTACAATGGTAAGAACCGTATGCTTGGCTATGCCCCCATCGCCGGTACCAACGGGTCGCTTGCCTTTGCCGCGGAAACCAGCGAAGTACTTAACCGAGTTGCTTCCATGCGGCAATTCGTTATGGTTTTCCTCTTTGTCGTGCTGGCTGTTGCAATTATTAGCGCCACGCTTTTAGGCGGCGCACTTGCTAAGCCAATTATCCAAGTAACTAAGGTAGCGCAAAGCCTAGCCGCTTACGACCTGACCGTATCTATCCCCTCGAACCTCTTAA
>CALNBW010000438.1 GCA_937874815.1 uncultured Bacillota bacterium
TGTCCCACCCGCCTTGAGGCGGTGCGGGACAAAACTCCGTCCCCTGTCCTGCCAGGGCATAGGATCTTGGTATAAGATGGAATGCATCTCCCATACCCAGTAACACTGCCATCCAGCCAAAAAGCCGACTGTTCTGCTTGCCTCGTTTGACCATGATGCTACCCAGTGTGATTACGCTGGTCAGGTAGATAACATTAAACAGGGTCTCAAATATCGCCTGCATGATAACACTCCTCCCATTGCTTATTTAGGAAACATACTCATTATAGAATGCGTTGCTTCATCGGTAAATAGCAGCTTCTTACAGGCAAATCAACAGGCGGCATCTCCTAAACGAGATACCGCCTTGCTTATCTTGCGTGACATGCCTGCAAACCGTACCGCAAGCGCATCAGCGTACTTGCCGGCTCAGTTCCTCCAGGGCCTTAATAACTTGCTCCACCTCAGCCTCCGTGGTCGAATAACCAATGCTAATACGGGTTGTTCCCTGCGGATAAGTCCCAATAGCCTTATGGGCTAGCGGGGCGCAGTGTAGCCCCGGGCGCGTTAGAATGCCATGCTCGCGTTCTAGTGCCACCGAAAGGCCGGCCGAGTCAAACCCTTCCAGATTGATTGAAAAAACCCCCATGCTGATATCTGGTGTATAAAGCGTCAACCCCGGTATACGCTTTAAGCCCGCCCGCAATTGCTCTGTAAGAGCTGCTTCTTTCTGGCGTATGGCGTCGATACCGATTTCGCTCAGGTATTTGACACTGGCTCCCAAACCTGCGATGCCGATTGTGTTAGGCGTGCCCGCCTCTAGTCGGTCGGGCATGAAAGGAGGTTGGTAAACCTCGTGCGAAATGCTCCCCGTGCCACCCTCTCGCCAGAATCCCAATTCGACATCTGCACGCACATAGAGTGCGCCGGTTCCTTGTGGGCCGAGTAAACCCTTGTGCCCCGCACAAGCCATGGCCGCCAAGTTGAGTTCCTGCACATCGATGGGCAATACCCCGGCCGTCTGTGCGGCGTCTAGTAATAGCTTAACGCCGGCCTTTTGGCAAATGCGGCTTACGGCAGCGATATCGATGATGGCACCAATCACATTCGATGCATGCGTCGTAACAACCAACGCTGTATCCGGCCGAATGGCCGCTGCAAATTGTTCTGGCTGTACTGTGCCATCTTGCAGCTCCAGCACTGTTAGCTCAATCTGACCTGCATTCTTCAAGGCATAAAGCGGCCTGAGCACTGAATTATGTTCGAGACAAGTGGTAATCACATGGTCACCGGGCTTCACCATGCCCTTGATGGCCATGTTAAGGCTGTCTGTAGCATTTAGAGTAAAGACAATCTGCGCAGAACTGGGAGCGTTGAAAAACTGAGCGAGTGTATGACGCGCCTGATGAATAATGCGTGCCGCATTAAGCGATAGACTATGCCCGGAACGCCCCGGATTGCCCGATTGCTCCAGCGCCAGCATCATAGCTTCTTTAATTACGTTGGGTTTGGGCCAAGAGGTAGCGGCGTGATCAAGATAGAGCTGTTCCAAGTTTACTACCTTCCTTTCAAAGGTCCATAAGCGGCATCGTGTTCTAGCCCGTGTTGCTCGAGAGTGTCTAAGATGGCTGCTAGATCGGCTGCCTTTACTTCTGCACAGATACCGCAAGAAGAGCTATATTCTCGCGGCACAGGCCGCAGACGGCACTGGAAACCGCTATCTTTCAAGACTTGCTCTGCTTCGAAAGCCCAGTAAGTCGAGTGAAATGTAACGATGTAGAGATCTAATTCAGGTGTCATTATCTATAGCTTAACGCTAATCTCCCACTCACCGCCAGCTGTCTCATTAATCTGTGCTTGCTTGCCGGTCGCACTGAGAATAGCGCGAGCTACGTTCTCGCGAGCAACGGCTGCGTCCACCATTACAGTGAGCGATTCAATTGATTTATCATTAAGGGCCTGTCGAGTTAGTATTACCGGCTCGGGGCAAGAACGTCCCCTGGCATCAACTATGTGTTGCATTAGGCCTTACCTCCTTACTTTTTGCTTTTAGTGGCGGTTGTTTTTCTGGTTTCGTGGGCTGTAAACCCGATCAGCACAAATAGCGCCAGAATAACCCAGTTGGCTATTTGCCCGTTAACAGGAACACCGGCGGGGCTGGCAGCGAGTCCAAAGTTATGCGCGGTAGCAGCACCCACGATAAGCCCCATCACAGTAACCATGGCGTCGCTATCGCCTTCGCCGGCTAAGATCAGCTGACGTAGTGGGCAACCACCCAAAAGTGCAGCGCCTAAACCGGTGGCCAGCATGCCTAAGAAGTTGTAGAAATGATTGGTATGAGCTACCGGTTGGTCCGCAAAGCCCAGATTGAAACTACCTGCCAAAAGGTTCCCGATAAGTGCTACCACGAAGATAGCGATAAAGCCGAGCAACAGGTGGCTATCTTTAAACATAATCATATCACGGATGCCGCCCACCATACAGAGCCGTGTGCGTTGCGCCACTGCACCAATCAAAAGTCCTGCTCCTAAGGAATAAAGCAGGGGAGCAGCCATCGAGCCCGGGCCACTTTCACTTCTGAAGATGAACGCCGGTGCAGCAACAGCAAGAACTACCAAGAAAATAGCAAAAGCCGGTCCGACAGCTCCGGCTACCTTATGTTGTGGGTAACTACGGCCCAAGGTAAAGCCACGTTTGAGAAAATAGATTCCTACAGCAATACCGCAGGCAAATCCAATCAGACCAATTACAGCGTTTAAGTCGCCGGCGGCCAAACGTAGCACCATGCGCAGCGGGCAGCCGAGGAATACGAGAGCAGTGATACTCACCATGGCGCCCATGAAAAAGCGCAGAATAGGGTTAGAGCCACCGCGTGACTTAAATTCCCCAAACAGCACAGCGGCTAAGAAAGAACCAAGAATAAAGCCGGGTACTTCCATTCGTAGGTTTTGAACAATAGCAGCCCGGTGCAGACCTAATGCACCACCAATATCACGCAAGAAGCAGACAACGCAGACCCCCATGTTTTTGGGATTGCCCAGTACAACAAGCAATACCCCGAGAGCTCCTACCAAGAGCCCTGCGCCAAGCATTTTCTTCCTTTCTCCACTCATCCAAGCTCACTCCTTCTGTGTTGTTGGCATGGCAATTAGCCAGCCGATGCGTACCACACAACATTATATGGTCAACTTATGAATAAAACAACCAAACCTTATATTAAATCTGTTAATAGTTCCAGTGAAACAAGGAGACGGTGGGTTATTTGTCATGTTCATGTAAAAGGAGAATAGCCTGTCTTTAGAGAAATAACTATCTTATAGAAGATAATTTTAGGGAGGCTATGAGATGCAAGTAAAAGTAGTACAGCAAGATATACTGAAAACCCGTGCAGATGCCTGGATAGTTAACTTGTTTGAGGGAGTAACTAACCCAGGTGGTGCTACCGGAGCCGTCGATAAGGCCCTTGGCGGGCAGATCAGCCGTCTAATTGAGCTGGGCGAGTTCACCGGCAAGCTACTAGAAACGGCCGTGCTTTATCCAATAGATGCGCATGCCGCAAAGGTAATCATAGTCGGTTTAGGCGAAGCTGAGCAATTTACTCTGGAGCGAGTGCGCCAAGCAGCCGGTGCGGCTTTCAAAGTGGCCGCCAAGGGCAAGGCCCAAACAATTGCCACCATTGTGCATGGTGCCGGTATCGGTGGCCTGTGCCCCGAGGCTTGCGCTCAAGCCACCATCGAAGGCTGCTTATTGGCGAGCTATCGTTATGAGGCTAAAGGAGTCAAACCCGACGGCAAAGCACAGCCCAGCCAACTGATTGTTGTTGAACATAACGGCGACAAACTGGCCGCAATTGAACGTGGCGTAAGCCGTGGGCAGATCACTGCTCAAGCCACCAACCTGGCCCGTACTTTAGTCAACACCCCCGCCAACTTCATGACCCCGACCCACATGGCTGCCACGGCTGACAAGGTTGCGGCAGAGAGCAATCTGCAATGCGAGATCCTGGAGCGGGCCGACATGGAGCAGCTGGGCATGGGGTGCCTGCTGGGCGTGGCACAAGGCAGTGCCCAACCGCCGAAACTAATCGCACTGCGCTATGCAGGTAACCCAGGAGGCGAGACAGTAGCTTTAGTTGGCAAAGGCATCACTTTCGACAGTGGTGGAATTTCCATCAAGCCAAGCGCCGGAATGGAACACATGAAGAACGACATGGCCGGTGGTGCGGCTGTTATCAGCGCTATGCAGGCCATTGGTAAACTAAAACCCAAGGTGAACATATTAGGCGTTGTTGCCTGCACTGAAAACCTACCTTCCGGAACGGCACTCAAGCCGGGTGACGTTATTGAGGCCATGACCGGGCAAACGGTAGAAATCGTCAGCACTGACGCTGAAGGCCGTTTGATCTTGGCCGACGCAGTTGCTTATGCTGAACATAAAGGCGCAAGCAAGATAATCGATGTAGCTACACTTACCGGCGCTATCGGAGTTGCTCTCGGCGATGTCTATGCCGGCCTGGTTTCTAACAATGATGAACTGGTGGCCGTTATTGAGCAAGCCGCCCAGCAAGCCGGTGAGCGTTTCTGGCGCATGCCTGTGCACGATGACTATCGTGAGCTCTATAAGAGCGAAGTGGCCAGCCTGCGCAACGGAGGCGTCCGCGGTGGTGGCGCCATTACCGGTGGCATGATTATCAGCGAGTTTATCAAAGATGCCGCCTGGGCTCACCTCGACATTGCCTCTATGGCAAGTGGCGAGAAAACTAAGGGCTATGCTGTTAAGGGCGGCACCGGCTTCGCCACCCGCACACTGATCCAGATAGCGGAAAATCTAGCACAGAAGTAGGGGCCGACCTTACGTCGACCCGCAACCTCACGTAGACCTGGGCGTGTCGCAAAACGTTTATTTGTTAACGTGGCGCGAGGCGCCTTTTTGGTTCGGTGCACGATTATGATCTATCCCCGATTGCTTAGCTTGCAGTCACGTGAGTCTTGCTTTAGAATGAACATGGCTAATGTATTATATAAATCTAGTTAGGGGGTAGTATTCTTGAATATTGATTTTGCGCAAGTGCGGTCTACCGCAGAAAAATACTATCGTGATGGTGATTTCTATTGTTCGGAAGCTGTAGTCAAGACGATTCGGGATGCATTTGGTCTGGAATTTGATGACTCGGTGATCGCTGTGGCCTCTGGCTTTCCAGTGGGCATCGGGGGATCGGGGTGCACATGTGGCGCTGTTATTGGAGGCGTCATGGCACTCGGAATGGTTTTTGGTAGGACGCAGGCTAAAGACGAGCGGGTGAACAAGGCCATGGCTCTCTCTAAGGAACTTCATGACCAGTTTCGGGCCAACCATAAATCTCTCTGTTGCCGAGTACTGACTAAAAACCTTACCCTCGGCACTCCCGAACATCTAGAACAATGCATTGCCTTAACCGGGGAAGTTGCTGAGGCAGTTGCTAGAATTATTGTGCGCGAAAGAGGTTAGTTCCAGCATAAAGGGTTCTCCCAAGTACAAACGGGAGAACCCTTTTGTATAGAGTTTGTATGCCCTTTCTACTAAAATCGCTGGTGAACAATGATTGGCATTATTATCATTGGCTACTTGTTTAGCTGGTTAACCCCAATGGTCATTCAATAAAGGCAAACAAATGCAGACCAAAGTCTTAGGTTCAGGTTGTGCTATTTGTAAGAAACTCCGCAAGCTAGTGGAAGATGCAGTTAAGGAACTCGGTCGTGATGACGAGGTAATCTATGTAACGGACATGATGTGCTTCAACTAGCCCCACGGTTGCGTGGGGCTAGTTCTATATTTGTTAGAAGGAATGATTGCATATCTTTACATTGCTCGTTTATAATATAATATAATATAAGTGGATACTTAAGTATGATTAGAAGGGGAGGTATGGATGGAAACAGCTTTACTCGTATTAAAGGCGATCTCTCAGCCAACTCGCTTGCGCATTCTACTGCTTTTGGCTGAGGCTGAGCTATGTAGCTGTGAATTGGTAGAGCTGCTTGGGGTCACTCAACCTGCTATTTCGCAGCACATGAACGTACTAAGAGGCGCAGGGTTGGTTAGTGAGCG
>CALNBW010000439.1 GCA_937874815.1 uncultured Bacillota bacterium
TAACCGTCGCTGTCTAAGCACCCTCTATTAGAGGCCCCAATGCGCTTTACGCAGGACCAACGACCTCTATCTCGCCTTGGCTGGTGTGCAGCCTTCCACATCTAGCCTTCCTGAATGGCAAAGCCATGCTGCACTAGCTCGATGCCTGCCTCTTGTAGCAGGGCATGCGACAACTCGTCGGGGTAATCGGCGCAGTAAACGATACGCTCGATGCGGCTATTGATCAGCATCTTGGCGCAAAGGGAACAGGGGAATACATTGACATAGAGCGTTGCCCCCTCAATAGAAACCCCTGACACGGCCGCCTGAATAATGGCATTCTGTTCGGCGTGCAGCGCCCGGCAAAATTCGTGCCTCTCACCAGAGGCAACTCCCTGCTGCGTGCGCAGACAGCCCACTTCAGCGCAGTGGGCCAGCCCTCGCGGCGCCCCATTGTAACCGGTGGCAATGATATGGCGATCCTTGACCAAAATTGCCCCTACGTGGCGACGCAGGCAGGTAGAGCGGGTTGCTACTACGCGGGTGATCTCCATGAAATAATCATCCCAACTGACTCGCATGGCCATACCTACTTGGTACCAAAAAGTCGGTCGCCAGCATCGCCTAAGCCGGGAACGATATAGGCATGTTCGTTTAGGTGCGAGTCCACGGCGGCCGTATAGATGTCTACGTCTGGATGGGCCGACCTTAATCTTTGTACACCTTCGGGGGCAGCAATTAAGCAAACGAACCGGATGCTCGTTGCTCCCTGCCGCTTCAGATAGTCAATTGCTGCTACCGCACTGCCACCCGTGGCCAACATCGGGTCCACCACTATTAGATCCCGTTCGGCGATATCTGAAGGCAACTTGGCATAGTACTCCACCGGCTGCAGCGTTTCCGGGTCCCGATAGAGACCGATATGCCCCACCTTCGCCGCTGGCACCAGCTTCAGCATGCCATTGACCATGCCTAACCCCGCCCGCAAGATAGGGATTATGCCCAGCTTCTTGCCCGCTATCACCTGCGCTTTGGTGGTGGTGATCGGTGTCTCGACCTCGTATTCCTCTAGCGGCAAAGAACGGGTGACCTCGTAGGCCATCAACATGGAGAGCTCCTCCACCAGTTCTCGGAATTCCTTAGATCCAGTCTGCTTATCCCGAATAAAGGTCAGCTTATGTTGAATCAGCGGATGATCTAAAATGTGTACCGTGGCCATGGCAATGCCCCCTTTTGAGCATGAAGCGCATGCCGCCAAGCGGCATGCGCTTTCTGGTAGAATGTTACTTATACAACGGATGAGCCTGGCAGATGTCAGCTACGCCTTTACGCACCCTAGCCAGAACTACTTCGTTGGTCGGATTCTCAAGGGCGTCAGCGATTAAGTTGGCTACCTTGTGCATTGCCTCTTCAGTTAGGCCACGGGAGGTCATAGCTGGAGTACCAATGCGGATACCACTGGTTACGAATGGGCTTTCCGGATCGTATGGTATCGTATTCTTATTAACTGTGATCTTGACCTCATCCAATACTTTCTCGGCCGTCTTACCAGTCAAATTTTTGCTGCGCAAGTCGACGAGGAGGAGATGGTTGTCGGTGCCACCGGAGACAA
>CALNBW010000440.1 GCA_937874815.1 uncultured Bacillota bacterium
GCCCTGCTCTTGATGATCTTACTGAACAAGGCTGGACCTGCCTCAAACTAGAGCGAGACGACAAAGGCTTCCTAGGGTCGGTCATTCCAAAGGTAGGCACGCGTGTGCGCCAAGGCGAACTGCTGGCTTGGCAACCTATATGGTTTGGTATGGGGGAAAAGCGCTACGTAGCGCCCCACGATGGAGTCCTGCAAGTAGTCGATCCCCAGCGAGGAGTGCTCGCTATCTCCAATCCGCAGGCGGCTGCGCCCTGTCAGATCGCCCAAAATGGGGGGACAAGTAGGGAATAACAAGGAGTGCTGAATTTATGGGGCTGCGGGTACTTGCTTAGAGCACAGGAGCAGGCTCCAATCGTGCTTACAGCAAGCACACCGCAGCCCCGACCTATTTGCGACAGGTCCTTTTTCAGGTTTGGCAGGAGTTTAGCCTGCTAGCGACTAAGAATAGTAGGTATGGCTATTTTTGAGATGGGGGGTGGGAAGGATGGCTAAAAGAGATGACAAATCAGGTAAGAAAACTATTAGCTCTGAGTCACCACCAACTCTATTCGGGCCGGCGAGGCTTTGTCTGTGTAGTGTCCGACGGGAACATCGGGCCATCGGCAAGGTTGAAGCCGAGGCGATTATCAAGCTGGGTGAACTGGAGTTATCGGCGCTAGCGCTTTCGCAGCAACTATCAGAACAGCCACCTTACCTGACCTTACCGCAAGGCAGGGTGGATAGCAATGTACTGCGGGAAGCTGGCTTGACTGGCTTTGGGCGTGCCTGCGATGGCACAACCCTCGCCCCTTTTCCGCTAGGCCCCGAAGCGGTACTCTGGTCCGACTTTGCCCAAGTGCCCGGCCCTTGGCAGGAGACCCAGGCCACCACTGTTACACTTCCAGCAGAGGGGACGGTGTCAGAGAACGCCTATAACCATCTAGAATGGTTACGAACCTGGGGCTTCTCGGGTGGTCTGCAGGGCACCTTACACCGCATCGGGGTGCCATTGGTGCGTTGGTTAAAAGACTATTTAGAGCGCGTGGAGCAAGCTGCCGTGTTGGTGGTCGGCACCACTATCGTACAGAATTACATGCAGCGGCTTGCGGGTGCTGAACAGGTCTGGCGCCTGGTCAGCAATGAGAAAAATGACCCGTCCAGACCCCAGCTGGGCAAGCTTAATTTTGTCACCCCCGAACAGCTACCACCGACGCCGTCACTGGCCCAGCAAAACTGGGATATTATCTGCTTGATCAATGCGGACACTTTTCTAAAAGATAAGGATAACAAGCTGCTCAATGTCTTGCACGGCTTACCAAAGTCTCTATTCATTGGGTTGTTTGCTGAGGTGAGTTTCAAAGAGCGGGAAGAGGCTCGCATTCGTTGCGCTAGTCTGTTGGGTATTGCAGCCCCAGGCCCTACGCACCTGATCTGGCGTTACTTACTGCGCGACCCATTAGAACCCGCTAGGGAATTGCCCGAACCACCCGAGACACCGATAGCCACTACTGTTGACATTCCCAGTCCGGGCTTGGCTCCCTATAGCTTTGAATTACGCTCCTTCGTGCGTGATGCCGAGCGCTTCAGCCGCGTTGCTGGCACGATGGCTCCTTTTAGGCCTTATTATAACCAACGTCCCAGTTACGGCACTATGGATAAACGGCAACTGGCTTGGTACCTATATTGGCGCGAAGAAGTGCGTCAAGGACGCTACCCGGAAACGGGACTAGATTATATCAGGTTATTAGCTCAAGAACTGATCAACGGTTATGGCGCTCCCAACCTGCTCTCGGGTTATGATCTGTTGGAGCAGCTTTGGTTGAATTATCGCGGGCCCTTTCCGTCGCTTGACCACTGGTTACCCGAGTGGCTTTGCGATTTCCTGTTGGTCAATGGGTGCCCGCTTGACCCGCTGTTGCCCTTGCAGCAGGCGGCTGCGCTAGGCGTGCCTACCCGTTATCCGAACCTGCTACTAGAACGGTTTCAGACGCTAGGATGGGAAGAGGTACCATTTTCCCTACTAGAACAGATACTCACTATTTCACTCCAGGCGAATACAACCTATACGGCTGCCGACCGCGCCCAGATTGCGCAAGCGGTGTTACGCACCCTGGCCGATACTGAACGCAGCCTGCAGCAACAGAATGGCTGCGGTATCCTAGAGCATTTTCGCCCAGCGCGGCCCCGAGCCTTGAAACGCCTGCCTTTCACTAATGTGCTCTTTACCCGTGCCACCCGCTTACTCTATTTTGGGCGCTATTACGCCTATAGTGAGCAGCCCGGTTTTGTGGGCATGCTATTGGCATTAGTGAAACAGGCAGAAAACTTGCTGCGGGCTGCGCGCGGATACCGGGGCCGCGTGCGCGGTGCCAATTGGGCTGGGCGTTTACCGGTGCGAGTTGAACAGTCTTTTCAACAGACGCAGCCTAGACGCGAAGTAACCATTGATAACAATAAGGTAGCGCTCTTGCTGGAACAGTCCAATGAGGTGCGCGACCTGTTGTTGGCGGAGACGGATTTGGGTCGGACAGGGTCCGCCCCCTACGAGTCATGCGATGATAGTAGGCGTGAGACCCTATCTCGTCCAGAACCCGATGCCCACCGTAGGGGCGAAATCCTATCTCGCCCCAATCAGCCCGGTTCCTCCCCCTATACCCAATTGGCTGCTTGTCTGGGCGCAGCAGAAATACAAGCACTGACCACTCTATTGCAGCCAGAAGGCTGGACTAAGCTTGTCCATGCGTGCCAGGCAAAAGCAATCTTGCCTGAGCTATTAGTAGACAATATAAATGCCTGCGCCCTGGAGGCGCTGAACGACTTGTTGATCGATACCACAGCTGCTGCTCCCACTATCATGGAGGAATATTTGCCAGAGGTAACAGCCATGCTAAGGGAGTTACAGGCACAAAGAGGTGAGACAAAATGACAATAACCATTCCTAAACGGGTTTCCAGTGCTCTGTTAGGCTCGTTGGCGGCAGGGGTAGTCCCGCGCATTGGGCTGGAGTACATAGCTGTTGGACGTAACCAAGAAATCAAAGCCGTCTTGCGTGATCTAGATAACATTGCTGCTGGTGGTGCCGGTTTTCGCATCGTAGTGGGGCGCTACGGCTCGGGCAAGAGTTTTCTACTACAACTGATCCGCAACCATGCCATGGATCGCGGCTTTGTGGTGGCCGATGCCGACCTATCGCCCGAGAGGCGGCTGACCGGTTCGCAGCGACAAGGAGTGGCTACTTACAGAGAACTAATGAAGAACCTAGCCACCAAAACACGGCCGGACGGAGGGGCGCTACCAGCAATCTTGGAACGTTGGATTGCTGCTTTCCAGATGCAAGTGATGCAGTCGACGGGCTTACAGCAGACTGATCCTGCCTTTATGGACGCGGTGGAAAGGCAGATTATGGCCGTCATTGCCAGTATGGAAGGTCTGGTGCATGGCTTTGATTTCGCCTCAGTGCTCGCAAGCTACTGGCGTGGACACCGACTAGGCGATGACGAACTTAAAGACGCGGCCTTGCGTTGGCTGCGCGGGGAGTTTGCCACCAAAACCGATGCTAGACAAGCTTTGGGCGTGCGGGTAATTATCGATGACGACTCCTGGTATGATTACATCAAGCTGATGGCGCAATTGGTGGTGGGCATTGGGTATCAGGGCTTGATTATTATCTTAGATGAAATGGTGAATCTTTATAAGATCAGCCATAGCCAAGCACGGCAGGCTAATTATGAAAAGTATCTGACTATGTTCAACGACACCATGCAAGGGAAGGCCAGTTATCTGGGGATTATCTCTGCTGGTACTACGCAATTTGTGGAGGACACCAGGCGCGGGCTGTTTAGCTACGAGGCCTTGCGTTCACGTCTGGCTGAAAGCCGTTTTACCCAACCCGGCTTGCTAGACACCAGCGGCCCAATCCTGCGCTTGCAGACGCTTTCCTATGAAGAACTTTTTGTGCTACTCACCCGCCTGCTGGAGGTACATGCGGCTCATTACGGGCAAGCGCCGCGCCTGGGCGAGGCGGAGCTGACCCAGTTCCTGCAGGAGGCAGTCAATCGCTTAGGGGCAGAAGAACTGCTCACCCCGCGAGAAGTCATCCGTGACTTCATCACCTTGCTGAATTTGCTCGAGCAGCACCCCGAGCTTGAATTTGGCCAGTTACTCGGTGGGTTGGAGTTTCATCAAGATGAGAACAAGGATGACCTAGCCGAGTTTGTGCTATGAGTGAACAACAGTTTGCGCGCCTGGCACCCTTTATTCGGGAGTATATCTTTCAACATGGCTGGACAGAGTTACGCCAAATTCAGGTACAGGCCATTCAGGCCATTTTGGATACTGATGCTCATTTGCTGCTCACTAGCGGCACTGCCTCTGGCAAGACGGAAGCGGCTCTCTTGCCTATTCTGACACTCCTAGCGGCTCACCCCAGCACTAGCCTAGGCGTGCTTTATATTGGGCCGACAAAGGCTCTAATTAATGACCAGTTTTATCGCTTACAAGGTCTCCTGGAGGAGGCTAATATCCCCGTTTGGAGTTGGCATGGCGACGTAGGAGCTAGTCAAAAACAACGTCTACTGCAAAACCCGTCCGGCGTCTTACAGATTACGCCGGAATCCTTAGAAGGGCTGCTCATCAACCGTACCGACTATCTACAGGCTCTGTTTCAAGACCTGCGTTTTGTCGTCATCGACGAAGTGCACGTGTTTATGGGGGCAGACCGGGGGCAGCAAATCATGTGCCAGTTAGGACGGCTGGCGCGCTATACGCAGGTAGAACCACGCCGCGTGGGCCTCTCGGCAACGCTGGGCGATACCACTTTAGCGCAGCGCTGGCTCGCTAGCGGTAGCCGGCGCAGGGCGCTGGTGCCGCAGGTCCCCGTAGCTGGCCAGCGCTTGCGGCTTTCGCTGGAACACTTCGTGCGCCCCGAATCCGAAGCTGAAAATGCCCAGGAAGACCCTTATTATAGCTACATCTTTGAGCAGAGCCGGGGGCGCAAATGCCTCATCTTCGCAAACCGTCGTAGCGAAACCGAGGCGGTAATAGCAGCTATGCGGCAAATTGCAGCCGGTTCTGGCCACCCCGATATTTACCATGTACACCACGGTAGCATTGCCCCAGCGCTTAGGCAAACAGCAGAAGCAGCTATGCGTGACCCCTATTGCCCAGCCGTAACGGCGGCAACGGTCACTTTGGAGCTGGGCATCGATCTGGGGCAGCTGGAAACCATTATTCAGCTGGATGCGCCCCATTCTGTGATGAGCTGGCTGCAGCGTCTCGGTCGCTCCGGTCGCCGGGGTGGGGCGCAGGAGATGCGTTTGGTGACCAGCGAATATGGGGAAATGCCGCTGCCTTGGCAGCTGCTGCAGAGCATTGCCATCATCGAGCTCTACCTGCAGGAGCGCTGGATAGAGCCAGTTGAGCCGCCCCACTATCCTTTTAGTCTGCTCTACCAGCAGACACTGTCTACGCTGTTGGCAGCTGGAGAACTACAGCCTGCCCAACTGGCCC
>CALNBW010000441.1 GCA_937874815.1 uncultured Bacillota bacterium
CAGCAATGTACACGCCCGTCGAGGTAACCAAGAATCTCAGCGATGCCGGAGCCACAAAGGCGGGTAGGAAATCTTTAGACTTATGGTTGCTGGGAGCCTTAGCTGGGGCCTACATCTCCATAGCGGGCATCGTATCACAGGTGATCAGCCATGATATCGCCCAGTATCTGGGGGTTGGCATCTCCCGTTTTGTTATGGGCACAGTTTTTACTTTAGGCTTGGCCCTCGTGGTCATTGCCGGGGCCGAATTATTTACTGGTAACTGCCTGATTATAATCAGCGTGCTAGACAGGCGGGTTAGCTGGGGGAAAATGCTCCGTAACTGGGTCATCATCTGGCTAGCGAATGGTCTGGGTTCCGCTATAATCGTGGCCTTAACACTGGCTGCAGGCGTTGGCGGCATGAATGGGGGCGCAGTTGGTAAGTTTTCCGCTTCTATTGCTACTGGTAAGTTGGCTCTGCCCTGGGCCACCGTTTTCTACAAAGGGATTCTGGCTAACTGGATGGTCTGCCTGGCTGTTTGGCTAGCAAGCTCAGCTAAAGATGTAAGCGGTAAGATCATCGGTATGTATTTGCCGATTATGGGCTTTGTCGCTATTAACATGGAGCACTCCATTGCCAATATGTTTGCTATTCCCTTTGGCTTGGCTCAAGCCGGAAACCTTAGCTGGCAGACCCTAGGCCAGTTTGCCGTGAAGAATTTGGTGCCAGCAACCCTAGGCAACATTGTAGGCGGGGCTCTTTTTGTGGGCGCTGTCCACTGGTATCTCTTCTCGCCTCAAAGAAACAGAGCAAAATAGTCATTATGCCGGGCCTTACCCGGCATAATTTTCCTTAAGAGAGGGTATCTTGGTAGCGATGCCCCATTAGCGCCAAGTCAGGGCGAAAAAACGAGCAAGAGCGAGCAAAGTTGCCATTCCCCCAAGATAATGCGCGCAAACCCGTCCCTTTGGCAAATGTCTTTATTTGCATACTGTCTTGCCAAACGGGTATATTGTTATTAGCACTCACCGGTGATGAGTGCTAATAACCGCTAAAACACATCATAATTTGGAGTAAGGAGGTTTTCTGATTTGAACCTGCAACCATTAGCAGATCGCGTCGTAGTGAAGGCCTTAGCGCAAGAGGAAAAAACTAAGAGTGGCATCGTCCTGCCAGATACGGCCAAGGAGAAGCCGCAAGAGGGCGAAGTATTAGCCGTAGGCCCTGGCAAGATTGCCGATAACGGTTCCCGTATTCCTATGGAAGTCAAAGCCGGTGACAAGGTTATTTACTCCAAATACTCCGGAACAGAAGTTAAAATTGACGGCGAGGAATACTTGGTACTTAGAGAATCCGACGTACTAGCAATTGTGAAGTAAGGAGGCCTACATAAATGGCAAAGCAGATTAGCTTCAATGAAGATGCACGCCGCGCCCTGCTGCGTGGTGTTGATTCCCTAGCTGATACCGTTAAGGTGACGCTCGGCCCCAAAGGACGCAATGTCGTCTTAGATAAGAAGTTTGGTGCTCCCCTGATCACTAATGACGGGGTTACCATTGCCCGTGAAATAGAGCTTGAAGATCCCTTCGAAAACATGGGGGCCCAGTTGGTCAAGGAAGTGGCCACTAAAACACAGGATGTAGCTGGTGATGGCACTACAACGGCAACTCTCTTAGCTCAAGCAATGGTCCGCGAAGGCCTGAAAAACGTTACTGCTGGCGCTAACCCCATGATAATCAAGCGTGGCATTGAGAAGGCTGTAAAGGTGGCTGTTGACGAGATTGCTAAGCAGGCGGTTCCAATCGAGACCAAGGCGGCCATTACCCAGGTTGCTTCTGTCTCGGCTGATGATGAGGAAATCGGTCAGCTAATAGCCGATGCGATGGAAAAAGTGGGCAAAGACGGCGTGATTACCGTAGAAGAGGCCAAAACTACTGCTACTACCTTAGAAGTGGTTGAAGGTATGCAATTTGACCGCGGCTACGTTTCTCCTTACATGGTAACGGATACCGAGAAGATGGAAGCCGTGCTCGACGACCCCTTCATTTTGATTACTGACCGCAAGATCTCGGCCATCCACGATATTCTACCTGTCCTAGAGAAGGTAGTGCAGCGGGGTAAGCCGTTACTTATCATCGCTGAAGATCTCGAAGGGGAAGCTCTCGCCACCATCCTCGTGAACAAACTGCGCGGCACCTTCAACTGTGTAGCTGTCAAGGCTCCTGGTTTTGGCGATCGTCGCAAAGCGATGCTCGATGATATCGCCGTCTTGACTAACGGTACCGTTATTACCGAAGAACTCGGCCTGGAACTCAAGAATACCGAGATTGAGATGCTAGGTCGTGCCCGTCAAGTCCGGGTAGCTAAGGAAGAAACCGTCATCATTGATGGTGCTGGCAACGAATTGGAAATCAAGAAGCGCGTTTCCCAAATCAGAATGCAGATCGAAGATACTACTTCTGATTTTGATAAAGAGAAACTACAAGAGCGCTTGGCCAAGTTGGCTGGCGGCGTAGCCGTTATCCAGGTTGGTGCAGCTACCGAAGTAGAACTCAAGGATAAGAAGAATCGCCTCGAAGACGCCTTAGCAGCTACCCGCGCTGGTGTAGAAGAAGGTATGGTTCCTGGTGGTGGCGTAGCCCTGCTGGCAACTATCCCAGCCCTGTGCGACCTTAAGGTGCAGGGCGACGAGGCTACCGGTGTAGCTATCGTGCGTCGTGCCTTGGAAGAGCCAGTGCGTCAGATTGCTGACAACGCTGGTTTGGAAGGTTCCGTAATCGTTGGTAAGGTTAAAGAGCAACAAACCGGCTGGGGCTTTGATGCTAGAACGGGTGAGTTTGTAAACATGATGGAAGCAGGCATCGTTGACCCTGCTAAAGTAACCCGTTTTGCACTGCAGAATGCTGCCAGCATCGCCTCTATGGTCTTAACGACCGAGGTATTGGTTGCTGACCAGCCAGAGCCTGCTGGTGCTGCCCCTAACATGGGTGGCATGGGCGGCATGGGTGGCATGGACATGATGTAAACTGCGTTCTAACACGCAGAATAGGTGCGCCTCAGGGACGCGCCTGGCCCCGTTCGGCTCAGACCGAACGGGGCCTTTTGCCTGTGATAGCACAATGGGGCAGCTCCCATTTGACAGCAGTTCGCGCCCATTGTTATAATCAGGCCAACTTTTAGAAGCTGGAGGTGCTACTTTGTCCTTAAAGCAACGGCAGGTAGTGGTTGTGATCGATTTTGGTGGGCGGCAAGCCCAGTTAATAGCGCGCCGCATTCGCGCCTTGCACGTATATAGCGAAGTTTGGCCGCACTATTCAGCCTGGGAGCGTTATCAAGCAGTTAAGCCCCAGGCATTAATTGCTTGTGCTAGCGACACGCCAGGTAGTGAGCTGCTCGATGCCCGCCTTGTAGAGCAAGGGCTCCCTACTATCACTGTTCCGGCTGCGGGCATCAGCGAAGCTGAGTTAAGCCATTTCTTGTTTACTGAAGCCCGTTGCCAGGCAGATTGGTCAATGGCTAACTTTATTGCTGATGTAGTGGCTAAAATTAAGGCCCAAGTGGGCGAGGCAAAAGTTATCTGCGGCATGAGTGGTGGCATCGACTCCGCCGTGGCAGCGGTGCTGGTGCATAAGGCCGTTGGCAAACAGCTAACCAGCATCTTTGTTGATCAGGGGCTGATGCGTCTGGGCGAGGCAGAAGAAGTCGTAGATATTTTCGGCCATCAATTGCAGATGCAACTGGTGGCAGTGGATGCGCGCCAGCGCTTCTTAGATGCCTTGGCTGGCGTTAGCGATCCCGAGCAGAAGCGTAAAATCATTGGGACAGAGTTCATTCGCGTGTTTGAAGAAGAGGCCCAGCGCCTAGGTGACGCTTCTTATTTGGTGCAGGGCACAATTTATCCCGACGTGATCGAAAGTGGTGTCGGCTCCGGTTTAGTCAAATCCCATCATAATGTGGGCGGGTTACCCGAGGACTTGGCCTTCAAGTTAGTGGAGCCGCTAAGGGAATTGTTCAAAGATGAAGTACGCGAAATCGCAGCCTTGCTCGGCCTGCCCGACAGTATCGTGCATCGCCAACCGTTCCCCGGCCCTGGCTTGGGAGTGCGCTGTTTGGGAGAAGTAACTGCTGACAAGTTGGAGGTTCTACGCCAGGCCGACGCGATCGTTACCGAAGAGATCAAACAGGCAGGTCTATACCGCTCCATCTGGCAAGCCTTTGCCGTCTTGCCCGACGTGCAGACAGTTGGCGTCAGCGGCGGCCAGCGAACCTATGCCCACCTGATTGCCATCCGCGCCGTTAATAGTGTAGATGCAATGGCCGCCGAATGGACCCGCCTACCATACGATCTCCTAGAGCGTATGGCCCAGCGCATTGTGGCAGAGGTAGCCGGCGTCAACCGCGTAGTCTACGATATCACCTCCAAACCCCCCGGAACCATCGAGTGGGAATAACGACTGAAACGGCACAAAGCCGCTATTTACCTGTGTTCCCCGT
>CALNBW010000442.1 GCA_937874815.1 uncultured Bacillota bacterium
TTTCTACATGAGTGAGCCGAAGTCCCTTCGGTAACATTTTAAGTGAGTGACTGCGTTTAGTTGCGCAGGCAACCAAATAAGCGCTATAATAAAAGATATTGGTGTCAACTATCGAGGCGAGTTGAACTCAGCAGCGAGATTATGGACAGCAAGGAGCAGAGAAAGTGAAGGATTTTGTTCTATTTGAAGATGTATCTAAACACTACCAGATGGGCGAGCAGACCATCGTAGCTGCAGACAACGTTAGTTTTAATATTGACCAAGGCGAATTCTGTGTCATAGTTGGCCCTAGTGGCGCTGGCAAGACGACCGTTTTGAACATGCTGGGGGGCATGGATGCTTGCGATAGTGGCATTATCCGCCTAGACGATTGCGAAGTGAGCGGCCTTAATGAAAAACAGCTGACTGATTACCGTCGGCATGAGGTCGGTTTCGTGTTTCAGTTTTATAACCTGGTGCAAAACCTCACTGCCTTAGAAAATGTGGAGCTGGCCTCGGAGATCTGCCGCCAGCCTCTCGATCCGCAGGAGGTATTAGACTTAGTCGGGCTAACCGACCGCATGCACAACTTCCCGGCCCAGCTATCCGGCGGTGAACAGCAGCGTGTGGCCATCGCCCGAGCCCTGGCGAAAAACCCAAAGATCTTGCTTTGTGACGAGCCTACGGGGGCGCTAGACTACCAGACCGGCAAGAGTATTCTGCAACTATTACAGGATAGCTGTCGTCAGACTGGCAAAACGGTAGTCGTTATTACCCATAACCAAGCACTCACCCAAATGGCGGACCGTGTGATTCATATTAAGAATGGCCAAGTAGCCACAATGGAAGAGAACGCTACCCCTATCCCGGTGGAAAGGATTGAGTGGTAGGGTGAGCAGAGCTTATTTAAAGAGTATCTTACGCGAAGTGCGCCAGAGCTTGGGGCGCTTTTTGGCTATCTTCGGCATCATCGCTCTGGGGGTCGGTTTTTTAGCAGGCCTTTGGGCTACTACACCAGATATGCACCTATCTCTAGACAACTATTTTGACCAGCAGCAGCTGGCAGATGTGTTTATAAAGTCCACCACGGGTTTAACCGAGGAAGATATAGCTGCATTAGCGTCTTTCCCCCACGTGGCCAGCCTACTGCCAGCTAAGGTTACTGATGCCCTAGTTGCCACAGCCGATAACGGCCAGTTAACAACTCGCATTTATGGTTTGCCCTGGGCCCAGTTGAGCGGTCAAGAACCCCTAGCGGCGAACCGTTGGCAACTAGTTGCCGGGCGGCTACCCCAAACCGCAGAAGAGTGCTTGGTTGAGCAAGGTGATAGTTTCCTTGCTCAGCCCGAAATAGGTACGCCCCTTACTATTATTCCCCCAGATAACGCCGAGGGCGATGAGCTTTATGGCACTACCGAATTCACAGTGGTGGGCGTAGTTGCTAACCCCTTTTATTTTTCTAACGAACGCGAGCCGAGCACTGCTGGCAAAGGGCGTCTGGAGGCTATTATCTATATAGCGGATAGCTGCTACGAGCTAGATGTTTATACCGATGCTTATATCACGAACAGTGAGGCCATAGATTTACTGGCCTTTTCCGCTGCTTATGACCAGCATATTGAGGGTTTTGTGGCCCTGTTAGAAGAACTAGCCAAGGAAAGGTCGCGCCTTCGCTACGAAGATATCCGTGATGAGGGACGCTCAAAACTAGATGATGCCCAGGCCGAACTGACAGCTGCCGAGCAGGACGCGGCCGCTGAATTAGCAAAAGCGCGGCGAGAAGTTGACGACGCTAGGCGAGAGTTGGCTACGGCCCGCCAGGATCTAGACAGGGGCCAGACTGAACTAACAGCGGCTCGCGCCACACTGGCTGGCAAAAAGGCTGAAGCCGAGTCAAAGATTGCCCAGGCCGAGCAAGAATTAGCTCAGGCGCGCCAAGAACTGGAGCAAGGCGAACAGTCTTTGGCTGCGGCCCTAGACGCCGGGCTACTGGGCCCAGAACAGGCTGCAGCTAAGCGCCAAGAGCTAGACTATGGCTGGCAGCAATATAATGGGGGCGTAGCCGAATTAGATAAATCAAGAGCAACCCTGGCTAAGGAAATGGCCCAAGCAGAGGCCGCCATAGCCCAAGCCGCCCTTGATTTGGAGCAGGGTGAAAGCGACTATGCGGCCGGCCTGCGCGAATTAGCCAGCGGCGAGGCCGATTATCAGCAAGCCGCTGCCGAGGTTGAGCAGGAACTGGCTGATGCTAGAATAGAAATCGAAGAGGCTGCAAAGAAACTCGACGATCTGGCGGTGCCCACTTGGTATGTGCTCGACCGCAACGCTAATGTCAGCTATGCCAGCTTTGCCATGAACTCGGATAAGGTGCGGGCTATCGCCACCGTTTTCCCGATCTTCTTCA
>CALNBW010000443.1 GCA_937874815.1 uncultured Bacillota bacterium
TATTACCAACTGCAACGCCCGAACTTAGAGCAAGCACTTCAGTGGCTTAGCCGAGCCGTGCTTAAGCCCCGCCTTCATGCCAACTTGCCTACTGCAGAATGGAGTAGGCTTGACCAACTGTTGGCAGATAGACAGCAGAACTGTGATGCAGCAGACCCTCAGCCTTGCTGCGAGACAAGCAAAAAGGGGTGCTCTTAAATGGGGAAAGTCAAAGCCGCTACTAAACAAAGTGGAATTGGTTTCTTTGAGAAATACCTTACGGTGTGGGTAGCACTAGAACAGCCAACCCGCTAGCTCTCGGGGGTGGATAGTAGTCCGCCACTTCATTTTATGATTCTGAATGGGAGGTTTACAATGTGCGCATTGCCGTTTTCTCCGATATCCATGGCAATTTGCCGGCTTTACAGGCAGTCTTAGCTGACATAGAGGCTAAGCGGTTTGATAAGGCTTTCTGTTTAGGCGATTTGGTTGGCTATGGGCCTTGGCCTAATGAAGTGGTTGATTTACTGCGGCAGCAAGAGATTCCCTGCATTCAAGGGAATTATGATGAAAGCGTGGGAGAGGGACTGATGGTTTGTGGCTGCGATTTTACAGATGCCGAGGCCGCACGTCTAGGCGAGATCTCCCTCAACTGGACGATTGACGCCACCACCGAGGAGAACAAAACTTGGTTACGAGGTCTGCCTCAGTCGTTGACAGCTGACCTAGGCGGTTACCGGCTGTTATTAGTTCATGGCAGCCCCAGGCAGAACAATGAGTACTTAACCTTTGACTATCCAGCCGAGCAACTGGAGCACTTCTTGCAAGAGGCCGAGGCAGACATTGTGCTCTGTGGCCATACTCATTTAGCATTCCATCGCCAAATTGGCAGCAAACATGTAGTCAATGCCGGCAGCGCCGGTAAGCCCAAACATGGTAACCCAAACGTAGTTTATCAGCTGATTGAGTTAGGAGAGCAAGTTGCCGTTACTACGGTGGAAGTTCCCTATGACTACTCAGTGGTCTCACAAGCAATAGCGGCAGCCGGGCTGCCAGAGGAGTTTGCGCGCATAGTGCGCACCGGAAACGCCTAGACAAGGTTAACATGGTAAAGAATAAGGGGTGAAGTAATATGGCTAACAAGCATAGAAGCGGGTGTGGGTGTGGTCCTGGTTGCTGTTGTAGCGAAGCTACACCCGACAAGAAAAAGCAGGTAGTAATAGATTTTCTTTATCTAGATCTCAGCACCTGTACTCGGTGTCAGGGCACAGATAAGAACTTAGATGATGCCCTGGAGGAAGTAGCTAGAGTCTTGGATGCAACTGGTGCGGAAGTCGTTCTCAACAAGATAAATGTTGCTACTCCTGAGTTAGCTGAGAAACACCAGTTCTTAAGTTCTCCCACCATCCGCGTAAACGGACGCGATATCCAACTAGAGATTACCGAGAACAATTGTGAATCCTGTGGTGACCTTTGCGGCACAGAAGTGGATTGCCGCACCTGGTCATACCAGGGTGTCAATTACGATGTCCCGCCTAAGGCCATGATTATTGATGCCATCTTGCGAGAAGTGTACGGTGCAAGCACTATCGCTCCCACACCCAAGGAATACATCATGCCTGAGAATTTGAGACGATTTTACGCGGCACTTAAGGAATAGAATAAAGACCCAGGGCCACGAGCCCTGGGTCTCTTGTCTACACAACATCGCTACTTGCCGGAAATGGTTACCCCACTGGCATGGATATAGGGGAGGATGGTAAGACCGTAATCGATTCTCTCCGAGGAAACCTCTTCAATGTTCTTAAAGAGATCGGCTAGGTTACCGGAGACCATAGTCTCGGTAACAGGATACATGATCTTACCGTTTTCAATGTAGTAGCTATTCTTAGCCACTCCCGAGAAGTCACCATTCGGACTAGGGCCACCGCCCGAGAATTGCCCCGTGTTCCTCCGAGGAAGTCATAGATGAATTTGAAGGTCAAATCTCATACATAAGCATTGGCATAGGTGAGTTTTCTGGGTTTCGGGTGGTTCGTTTGTTGCAGCGAGAACGCCGGGGAGGGGACTCATGGCTTATTTGTCATGTTCGCGTAAAGGAGAATAGTCTGTCTTTAGAGAAATAACTATCTTATAGAGACTCTAGGGAGCTATGAGATGCAAGCAAAAGTAGTACAGCATATACTCATAACCCGCGCAGATGCCTGGATAGTTAACTTGTTTCAGGGAGTAACTAACCCAAGT
>CALNBW010000444.1 GCA_937874815.1 uncultured Bacillota bacterium
GTTTCAAAAAGAACAGACCTCTTACGTTAGCTGTTGTGGGCTTTTCAAACCAAAATCAGCCTTGGCCGCCCAGCACTCTGGGTTCTGTCTTTGACAAGACTGGTGTAATAGAAGCTGAAGCTCTGCAATATGGCGACGTTTTTTTGCTTCAGTTTGAGTTTGTTGACTCTTTGCTGCCAGTGGACTAGGACAGGGGACGGATCTTGGGCCTGCAAAAATTTGACATTACGCCGAGGGGAATTCTATTAGCGCATTACAACTTAAGGGCAATGCCTCGGGTAAGAGAATGGGTTGGGTTTATAAGTAGCCCTCGGTTCCAGCTTTTTGCAGGCGAAAACTCCGTCCCCTGTCCCGCTAGAGGTAAGCAGGCAGGAGGCTGTAGAACTCGCAGGCGGTAATGATATCGCTAACTGGGCAATATTCGTTGCTTTTGTGGGCCAATGCTTCGATGCCTGCCCCAAAACCGATGGTAGGGATGCCGAGCCGGCTGGCCGTTGCTACCCCATTGGTGGAGAAGGTCCATTTGTACATCTGCGGTTGTTCACCTAGCAAGGCTTCGTATGTTTTGATGCAACTTTTGGTTAAGTGATGCTCGAGCCCGATCTCCCAGGCAGGCAGAAACGAACGTAGGGTAATAGTCTCGCCAGTCCAGCTGGTGCCGATAGCTTCGTAGACTTCCCAAGTTGCGTCGGTACCTGCAACTAGAGTGTCCAACTCTTTAGTGACAGACTCTTCCGTTTCAGCTTGCGTAAGGCGGCGGTCCAGATAAAGTGAGCAACTGGCCGGAATAGCGTTTAGGGAAACAGCTATGCTCTCGATTTTGGTCAGCGCCAGAGATGGGCGCTCCCCAGCTGGCAGCCGCATGTATTCATTCCCGAGCTTTTCAATGCGGGAGATAATTTCATTGGCTTTATAGATAGCGTTTATGCCTTTTTCCGGAGCAGAGCCATGGGAAGATACGCCGGGAACCGTGATCTTATACACGGCGCGCCCCATGTGCCCTAAAGAGATTCTGAGATAGCTCGGTTCGCAGATGACTACATAGCTGGGATTGAGCGAATTGTCAACGATGGCTCGGTAAAGGCCCTCGCCGTCGTAATCTTCTTCCATAACTGAGCAGCAGACATGTATAGTCTTATTTGCATCCAGACCAAGATGTTTGATAACCGCTCCTGCGTAGACAGCTGCAGCCGCAGAGGCCTTCATGTCCGAAGCGCCGCGGCCATAAAGCTTGCCATCCTGAATTGCGCCACTATAGGGCGGCAACTCCCACTCTGTGGGGTCGTTGACATCTACGTGGTCAACATGAGAATCGAACAGGATGTGGATCGGGCCATTACCGATAGTACCAATAACATTACCTACTTTGTCTATAGCGACTTGGTCATACTCCAATTGCTCCATCTCTGCGGCAATGCGTCTGACTACGTTTTCTTCCTGTCCAGTTAAGCTCTTGATCTTAACCAGATCACTGGCGAAGGCTATTAGGCGCTGCTCCAGCACTTGTACCGTATTCTTGACACTTGTTTTCATTTCCGCTGCCTCCTTGAAAATCATTTCCGCTTAATGCATTAATCATATCAAACCACGTCGCGCATAGGGCAATACTTGACAAAATACTTCGCTACCCTCTACAATTGCAGCAGCATTAATGCAATGAGAGAGGGGGGCTGGCATGTCAGAGCAAAGAGCCTTGGCCGGTAAGAAGGAACTTAATCGTAAAATCATCCTTTTGGCCTGGCCAGTAATGGCCGAGATGTTCTTGCAGACTTTAGCGCAGATGGTGGACATGGCCATGGTGGGCAGGTTAGGCCAAGCCGCAATTGCTGCAGTGGGGCTTAGTTTTAGGCCGCTGTTTGTAGGACAAGCTATCTTCTTAGGGCTTGGTGTTGCAACTACTGCCTTGGTAGCTCGCTTTATCGGGGGTGGCGATGAAAAAATGGCAACGCGCTCGGCCGAGCAGTCGCTGCTAACAACCTCGGTACTGGCGCTAGCCTTAGCTGCCTGTGGTTTCTATTTTGCCCGGGAAATAACCGCCTTCATGGGAGCTGAACCAGATGTAATAGAGCTAGGCACGACCTACTTACGGGCCCTAAGCCCCGGTCTATTCTTCTTGATGCTATCAACAATCATGACCAGCGCCCTACGCGCCTCGGGGGATACTAAAACTTCTTTCTACGCGGGTATGGTTGCCAACACTGTTAACGTAGCTCTCAATTATACTTTCATTTTTGGCCACTTCGGCTTCCCCGCCCTTGGGGTGCAAGGCGCAGCGATAGCTACTAGTATCGCCCATTTAGTTACAGCTAGTATTGTTTTTACCACCTTACTGCGTGGCAGGGGGGGCCTACACCTGAGTTGGCGCGATTTTGCCACCTTTGATTGGCCGCTTATTGGCCGCCTGTTCCGTATTGGCATACCAGCAGCCCTAGAAAGACTCATTATGAGCCTGAGCATCATGTTGCACGTCAAGATCGTGGCCACATTAGGCACTACTGCAGTTGCCGTTTCCACTTTGGCAGGCAATATTGAACAGCTGTCATTCATGCCTAGCATTGGTTTTGGGGTAGCTGCATCCACGCTGGTGGGGCAGAACCTAGGTGCTCGTCGCCCGGCAGAGGCCGCGCGCAGCGGTTGGGGGGCAACGCGTTTGTGTGCCTATTTCATGGGAACGATGGGGCTTTTGTTTGTCTTGATGCCGAGTGTCTTTGTTAGGATTTATACGGATGATCCTGCTGTCATTTCGTCTGCGGCCTTAATCCTGCGTATTATTGGCATTTCCCAGCTACCTCAGGCAATTGCTTTCACGGCGAGTGGTATACTGCGGGGGGCTGGAGACACTAAAGCAGTGCTTGTCTTTGTTATCTTGGGCAACGTTGTGATCCGTTTGGGTCTTTCCTATCTGTTTGTAGTAATTCTTGGTTGGGGGCTCTGGAGCGCCTATCTTGCGGTATTCATCGATTGGATTTTTCGGGGGACTGCTATGGCCCACTGGGTCAGGCTGGGCCACTGGCAGGAGACTGCCGTATAATCACCATAGGTACACTCTCGGGGAGTTGCCGGGCTGGCCGCTCCCTCAGGTTTTTTCCCGCATACTTGATCCAGTAAAACAGGATAACGAATCTAGTTGACGAATTTAACGACAAGAAGGAGGCGAGAATTAATGGATTTGACCGCATTATATAAGGTTAGCTATGGGCTCTATATAGTAAGTGCTGCCGCTAACGATAGACTAAATGGGCAAATTGCTAACACTGTTTTTCAAATCAGTGCTGAACCACCCACAGTTGCTGTGAGCATCAATAAGCAGAATTTCACCCACGAGCTGATCGCCAGCAGTGGAAAATTCGCTGTCTCAATCTTGGCGGAAAGCACGCCCATGGAGTTAATCCAGAAATTTGGCTTCAAATCGGGCCGCGATATTGACAAATTGGCCGATACCTCCCATCGGGTTGGGCAGACTGGGGCACCCATTGTGTTGGAACACACTGTCGGTTTCCTGGAAGCGGAGGTAGTAGCTAGTTTGGATGGGGACACCCATACTGTATTCGTCGGGCGCATAGTCGATTGTGGCAACCTAACCGACGAGCCACCGATGACCTATGCCTACTACCATCAGGTCAAGAAGGGGCGCGCCCCGAAAACAGCGCCGACTTATCAGGCGGCTCCACCTCCGAAGGCCGCAAAACTACCGCAATACCAGTGCATGATTTGCGGCTATGTCTATGATCCAGCCCGGGGGGACCCAGCCAACAATGTTCCACCAGGCACGCTCTTTGCAGATCTGCCCGACAGTTGGTGCTGCCCAGTTTGCGGCGCACCTAAGGATGCCTTTCAAGCCCTATAGCCAAGCCAAGATTCTAGGCCTGCCCTTAGCTACGCCGTTCTGGCGACTAAGTGCAGGCCCTATTATTAACTATATTACAGTGCTTTCGCAGACATAGTGCTCCGCTACTGGTTCATTGCATGTTGCTGCGGAGCTTTCTAATATAGAGAAACAGGCCGAGGAAAGGCAGCACGAATAACCAGGGCCATGCCTTGCTCCACCATACGGCAGGCACTTTCAGGGCCGCGAGCTGTTCTAGTAATGTGGGGACATAGCTTTCGAAAGTTGGATAGATGTCACGGTTGCTTTTGTACTCGCGTAGCATCTCGATTACATCTTTGGTAAGGTAAAAACCGGCGTTTTCTTCGTTCTGCAGCCACTTTTGATAGACTTCTTCTCCATACAGTTCCTCAGCTGCCAAGGTGGTTACAGCCCTCAAGACTTGTTCACTCATGAAGACATGGATAGTTGGGTAGGCCTGACGCTTCATTATGGACGCAACTGGCATGATTAGCGATCGCAGCTTACTGACCTGATCTGCATGCGCGTCAAGAGCAGGATTGACAAAGGAATGTCCCCATTCGTGTAATGAAAGGAATTCCAAGTGGCGGCCAGACGGGAGATCTGGTGCCCAAGAACTGGTTCCGCTCTCCCGCAGTATCTGATATGAGATTAGCTCGCCATTAGGGCCATCAATAATAGCTCCGCAGCCTCCGCTAGGGAACATAGCAGGTGCAAAGATAAGGTGAAATTCGGAAGCTTGTTTCCCAAAGAAGCTCTCTAGCCATTCTGTTATCATATCCCCGTTAAACTCAACAGCGGCAATCCATTCATTGAACTGCGGTAGCCATGAATCATAGAAATCTAGAAAGTTAGCCTCCCGTGCCAAATCAGCTAAGGCGAGCCGGAATCGTTCTAAGCGGTCGCGGCCATGTGCCCGCTCAATTAGGTAGTTAGAATACTCATATTTCACTTCCAGCTCTGGTAGTGGCCCCAAGTGACAGATGAAACCAACAGGCGCGTCATAAGTAAAGCCCAGGTTTGTTAGCTCTTGGGCAATGGCTATTGCCTCATGTTCTTTATAGGGGGCGAGGTAGTCGCGCAAAGCACGGAAATACTCGTTACCTGTGCCCCGCGGCCCCCTTGTTTCCATCCACGTGGTCTGTGCAAGCACGCCCGCTAGCAGTTCCATCTCTGGTAAGATTCTCGGGGACAACTGTTGCGGGTTACCAGCTGCTGCAGGCTGGGCGGCCAGTAGGCAAAAAGAGACCAGTAGACAGGCGGCAATCAATCGGCTTCGCATAGGGCACCTCCTTGAGTGTTTCCCTTCTTATTGTCTGCTGCGCGCTGGCTAACAGACAAAAAGGGGATGAGTTGTAGAATTCAGTCTTGGCTAATACACCATTCGGCACTGCCGCCCCAAAATCCTTGTTTGCGCTTTTGAAAGGAGCTGACTGTTTCATAGCGAAATAACTATTATACAATGTGGCAAGGAGGCGGTTATATTGTCAGCAAAGCGCTTAGTGCAAGAAAAAGATCTACTCGCCTTTAAGTTACCAGGGGAGCCGCAGATGAGCCCCGAAGGCGACCGCATCATCTACAGTACTACCTGGGTGAACCAGGAGCAGAACAAATATGAATCAAGCCTTTATCAGGTGATGCCTGGCCAGGAACCGGTGCGCTTGACGAGCAGTGATTCCGATTCTCGCCCAGAGTTTAGCCCGGACGGAAAGACCTTAGCTTTTCTTTCGCGACGTAGCGGCAGCTCGCAGATTTGGCTATTGCCCCTCGCAGGTGGAGAGGCCCAGCAACTAACCCACATCAAGGGTGGCGTGTCTCAGTTTAAGTGGTTTCCGAATGGTCAAGCCCTGGCTTTTCTGGCCAACCTTACCCCCAGTGGGATTGAACCAGAAGAGCAAAAGGACGACGATAGCGATCCTTTTGTGAAGTACAATCGTGATGTAAAGGTTATCAATGAGCTATTCTACAAGCTTGACGGCGTGGGCTATTTCAGCGAACGGCGTCCTCAGCTCTGCGTTATGCAGGTAGCCGAAGGCTCCAAACCGCAGCAGCTCACCCAACATCCATATAGAGTAGGCAATATTGCAGATATCAGCCCCGATGGTAAGGAGATTCTGTTCACATCCCTCCGGGGAGAGGACTACGACCGCGAGGCTTGGCAGCAGCATCTTTGGGCTATTCCGGCCAGTGGCGGCGAACCAGAGCTCGTGGTGGGAGGGGAGCGGAGCGTACAAGCCGCAGCCTATTCCCCCGATGGGCAGCAGGTAGCCTTCATAGCCGCCTTTGTGAAGCAGATGGGCTACGATAATGCCAAGCTCTATGTGCAACCTCGCCACGGCGGCGAACCGAAAAGTATTGCACCAGAGTTTGACCGCCCGTTTTCAGCATTAGCCCTTACCGACTTAGGGGCAGCCGGTCAGTTGCCTCTGACCTGGGCCAATGATGGCGCATCACTCTACGCTCCAGCGTCTATTGATGGCGCAGTGTATTTGGTCAACGTCAACCTGGCTAGCGGTCGCGTGGAGAAGTTAACCGCAGGCGAACAAGTTGTCATTGGCTATAGCTTTAGCCAGGACCAAACGCAGGTGGCGTTAGCTCTGGGCAATTTCCTTAATCCCGCGGACATCTATCTATTGGACGTGGCCCAGGGCAGTGAGCAGCGCTTAACAGATACCAATAAAGAGCTGCTCAGTGAACTAGAATTGTCCACGCCAGTTAGGTATACCTTTAGCGCCACAGGCGGCCCCCAAGTGGAAGGGTGGGTGATGCCCCCAATCGGCTTCGATCCGGCCAAACAATACCCGGCCGTTCTGGAAATACACGGTGGGCCAATGATGATGTATGCCTACTCATTTTTCTTTGAGTTTCAGCTGATGGCTGCCCAAGGCTACGGCGTGATTTTCACCAACCCTCGCGGCTCCCAAGGCTATGGCGAGGAATTCTGCAAAGCCATTCAGTACGAATGGGGTGGACATGATTATGCCGACGTAATAGCTGGCCTAGAGGTAGCCCTGGCAGGCAACCCCTGGATAGACCCCAAGCGGGTGGCTGTGGCGGGTGGCTCTTATGGTGGCTACATGACAGCTTGGACCATCGGACATACCAATCGCTTTAAGGCAGCCATTTGTAGCCGACCAGTGATTCATTGGGCGGCTCAGGTGGGCACCACCGACGGCGGCTGGCGCTGGATGCGCCGAGCTAAAGATGCAAAACCATGGGTAGATGACACCTGGTATAAACAACAGTCGCCTTGGTCCTATATGGAGAATATGCAAACCCCTGTCTTGATCGAGGTGCAAGAGAATGATTTGCGTTGTCCCATTGAGCAGGGCCAGATGCTTTACTCCGGCCTCAAGTTCTTAAACAAAGCGCCGGTAAAGTTCGTGCGTTATCCCGATGAATTCCATGGGATGAGCCGTAATGGGCGACCATGGCATCGGGTGCACCGCTTAAATATGATTGCCGATTGGTTAGAGCAATATCTCTAGAAAACTCTCTGGCTTAAGAGTGCAAAGGCTTGCCACCAGGGGAAGTTGCTGAAAGAGGTCGTGGCCCTGCTCGCGCGCGTGTGGCCTGGTACTGTAGGTAAGTGCTTAGCCATCGCCTGATGCGGCCAAAACTCGCCTAAGCTCA
>CALNBW010000445.1 GCA_937874815.1 uncultured Bacillota bacterium
TTCAAAATAACGCTCATTGGCCTGAAGTAGGATTTCCTCGCCGGGGAGCCAATGTTTGAACACAAAAGGCCCAGCGCCAACCGGTTCCCGTCCAAAGTTCTCGCCCCGAGCCGCTACTTCTTCTGGCGGGACTATCGCCGTAGCAGTGTTTGCCAGGCTGTGTAAGAAAATCAGATTAGGGGAGTCCAAGGTGATAGATAATTGATGCTTCCCTAAGACTTTGATTCCCTCAATGTGCTTCGCTTGGCCTCGCGAAAAAGCTGCTACTCCCTGGATGTTCTGAATCAGGCCCGCATGGGGTGATTTACTACCAGGTGCAGCCAGTCGTTCTAACGAGAATCTGGCATCCTCCGCTGTCACTTGCCTCCCGTTATGGAAATAGGCATCCTGACGTAGCAGGAAAGTATATGTTTGCCCGTCGTCTTCCAGGTGCCAATTAGCAGCTACCCCTGGCACCGGATTGCCGTCTTCGCCTTGGGCTAGTAAACCGATGAAGATCTCTTTAATGACGTGGTTGGAGTTAGAGTCTCGTGATAATGCCGGATCAAGGGTAACCGGGTCTTGTGGCAGACCAGCAGTATATGATTCTAGGTCGGCCAGCGTAGTTTCCGTAGGCATTGTTGCTCTCAGTTCCTGCTCAATCAGGTTAAGGTCTTCCGTCACTTGTAGCAATGCTTGCATGGAAGTGCGTTGCTGTTCCGTATCGAAGGCAGCCGTTTCAATATAGAAGGCAGCTCGCTCTAAAACGCCTTGCATGTTATCAGTGACCTGCATCAGTTTTTCATTATTTCTCGCCTGTTGGGTAACGGCCTGACTAATCTCCCCCACCAGGGCCGTCGTTTCAGCCACTGTGTCCATGATGTCATCTAGGGCAGAACCGGTCTCTGTAATCAGGCGGCAGCCCTCAACCACTGCAGTTACACTATCTTCCATCGTCTTGATGGTTTGTCCGGCCTCACCCTTAATTGCCTCTAGCAGTCGGCTAATCTGCACTGCCGAATCGGCGCTAGTTTCCGCCAGGCTCTTTACCTCGTTGGCTACGACCGCAAAGCCCCGCCCTTCTGCTCCAGCGCGGGCGGCCTCTATGGCAGCATTCAAAGCCAATAGGTTAGTCTGACTGGCTATGTCGCGGATACTGGCTACAAAGTGATCGATTTCCATAGTCCGATCAACTAGCTGGCGCACCGCCCCTGCATTAGCAGTTACGGTGCCCTGCATCTGATTGATGAAATCAACTGATTGCTGCACAGAATCTTTTCCTTGTTGTAAGGCGATGGCGCTCTGTTGACTGCTGCTACCTACTTCATTGACAGAAGCGGTAACCTCTTGGCTGAAGGCACTTAGTTCAGTAATAATGGCCGCCGCTTGGCTAGTGGCAGCCTGCTGTTTAGCAGTCTGCTCGTTAATTGTAGCCATTACACTCATCAACTGCTTGGTGGCAGCTTCGACTAAATTGGCACCATAGGTCACCTTGGCAACCGAGGTTTGCAGGTGCCTAGCCCTCCTTGCCTTCCCTGCAGCAGCAGGTTCGCCCCTATCTTGTGTTGTTTCAAATGTAGGGTTGACCTCAGTTTCAGGTGCAACCTCTTTTCGTTTACGGCCAAACCAGCTCACTTGCATCCCTCTTTCTGAAAAAGATATTACCTTTTTTGTATCATCAGTTTACCTTCAACACGGATTGCCTTTTTCCTGCCAAAAGTTTGATATAAAAATGCGGGGCAGGAACTTCTCGCGCAGAAGGCGAATCCATAAGGGACTATCTCTTCGCTAAACACGGCCTTTTTAGCGCCTAAGAATAAATGTGACAGCTGGTTTGTTTATGATAGGAGTGACGTAATCGATGGGATTAGTAATAACCGCACTCAGCCTGGCCTTAGGCGGTTTGCTGGTATTGGTCGGCAACCCGGTGCAGATAATGCCTCGCTTTATGTACCCGCTGCGTTATGTAGTTGTGGCGCGGTGGTATCGGCGGCTGCGGGCAGAATATCGCATCCGACGTGCTGGTCTGCGGTTAACATTTTTGGCTGCTGGTTTGCTGCTGCTCTGGTTTTTGGTGGCCATGTCGGCCCCAATCAGTGCAGATATGCTGCTCACGCGCGTGGTGTTAGGTGTGGGATTGGGAGGTTTTCTCGGTTGGTCGCTCTTTTGTAGGCGCGAGCTGCTGCTAGGCAACCTAGGTATAATCGGATTTTATCCTAATGCGCGCCTGGTTGTTACTTGGGACAACCTAGCTGGCTATCTGTTATTTACAGATAAGCCGCAGACCATTGTGCTTGTAGATAAAGGAGGAAACTGGGTAGAGGCTATCCCCATTGCTAATGAGTTGGAGCAAAGGGAGGTTGAACTAGCTTTATTGCCTTATTTACCGCGGCTTAATCCGGCTGAATGGCCGTTGCCAGGCCTGCCTGGCAAGGTGCGCCGCGCCTTGTTTTACCGCTATGGCTTATTGTTACTGGGCACGGTTCCGCTTCTGTTGCTGCTCGTAGCACGCTTTATCTGGCATGCGCCCCTTAATGACTTGTCTCTAATTATCGCCATTGCGTTAGCAATTGCGCTACCGTTCTATGTGCTCAACTGGTCGCAACATTATCGCTTGCTTCACTACAGTAGTTTGGGGCATGTGAGTGTGGCCCAGCTGATTTCACTATGCCAGCGTTGTTTTTACCAAGCAGTCTGTTGGCAATCTGGATTACACCGGCGCATCTACTGGGGGCGCGATCGGCTGGCGCGGGTCCCTTCCTGGGAGGAGTTCTGTAAAGATTTTCGGCATGAACTGAAAATTACACCAGAGATTTACCATACGTGTTGTCGCTGCCTGGTAGGGCACCTGCAAGCTAAGGACCTTTACCAAATTACGTTGACACCCATAAACCCCGAGCAGGAGAGCTAGCTGGCTATTTGTATAACAAGGAAAGTGGCACCTGTCCGCAGAATATAGCATCAGCGGGGGGTGGTGTTTTGCTTAAGCCTAATCGGCGCTGTTTGCGCCGCCAGTCAATGGCGCTGTTATTGCTATTGTTGTTAACGTTACCTGCGGGGGTGTTAGTGGCTGCGCCGCCACAAAACACGGTGGAGTACGATATTATCGTTACACTCAGCGAAGATTGTACCCGCCTAGAAGGGCAGGAGCAGGTGGCCTGGACCAACCTGGGCAGTACTCCAGTAACGGAAATGTTTTTGCATCTATATCCGAACGCATTTCGGCCTTACTCTACTTTTCTTACGGAATCGAAGGGCCAACGCCATGGCGAACGGCTGTCACCGAACGGCTATGGGCAGATGGAGCTTACGCAAGTACGCATCGCGGGCCGTGGCTTAAGCTGCCAGTTTGTGCAGCCC
>CALNBW010000446.1 GCA_937874815.1 uncultured Bacillota bacterium
GCTTAGAGCACAGGAGCAGGCTCCAATCGTGCTTACAGCAAGCACCCCGCAGCCCAGACTGTGCGTTCCGTATAGGGGCGCACAGTTTCTTTTTTTCAGCAATTTTGCTAGACTGAGGTAAGGCTAAACAGAAGGTGGGAAAAAAATGAAACGTGATACAGCTCTCAATTTGGTGCAGAAACATGTTAAAAACCGTAACTTGATCAAGCATATGCTAGCAGTAGAAGCCATCATGCGGGCCTTGGCGGCGCGGCTTGGTCGGGACATAGAGCAATGGGGATTAGCTGGTCTTTTGCATGATATCGATTATGATAAGACTGCCGATAGCCCGGAGCAACATAGCTTGCTAGGTGCCAACATGTTGGCTGAAATCGGTGTCGATCCAGCCATTGTTCATGCGGTCAAGGTGCATAACGAAGTACATGGTTTGCCGCGGGAAAGTCTGTTGGACAAGGCTCTATATGCAGCGGATCCTCTATCTGGTCTGATCGTGGCTGCCGCCCTCATTCACCCCGACCGTAAGCTGGCAGCCATAGACGTGCCTTTTTTAGTCAATCGGTTTCACGAGAAAAGCTTTGCTCGCGGTGCCAGTCGCGAACAAATTGAGTCGTGCCAGGAATTCGGGCTCTCTTTGGAGCAATTCCTGACCCTGTCCCTGCAGGCCTTGCAGGCAATCAATGCTGAACTGGGGCTATAATGGGCTCCAGCCGCATGACCGCAGGCGGATGTGGCCTTGATGGAGGAAGCACACGATGCAGTATAAGATTGAGGCGATGGATAAAATGACGGCTGCCGAGATAATTCGCTGGCGTTATGATCCCCCTTACACCCGGTATAACATCGATGATGAAGGCGAAATCGACTCCATGCTGGATGGCTATCATTTTGCTGTGCGTACAGCCGATGCAGGGTTGGTCGGCTTTTTCTGTTTCGGTTTAAGTGCGCAAGTTCCTGGCGGGCGGATGCGGGGTATTTATGGTGGCAGAAGGGTGCTCGACATTGGGCTTGGCATGCGTCCCGACCTGACAGGCCAGGGGCTCGGTCAGAGTTTTGTCCAGGCCGGAATCGATTTCGCTATTGCTAAATGGCGGCCAAAAGCCATGCGCCTAACGGTAGCCAGTGATAACCCCCGGGCCATAACCGTCTATGAGCGTTTAGGTTTTAACGTTATCGATAGCATTACCACGCGGACAGCCCATGGTCGCCAAGACTATCTCCTGATGTTATTACCGCTCGATTAGGCTAGCAAGACTAAACAGCGGAAAGGGCAAGCTAGGAGCGAATGCTGTAGAGGAAGGAGTGGTTTTGTTATGGTTGGACGCGAACAGCTCTTAGCTATGATGCGCGAAAAAGTATATAAGCCACTGACAGAAACAGAACTAGTTGAGGAATTGGGGTTAAGCAGTAACGAAGCAGAGCAGTTGGGCGAACTGGTTAGCGGCCTCGAACAGGCGGGCGTAGTGGTTAGAACTCGTTATGGCCGCTTAGGGCTGCCGGAGAAGATGAACTTAGTTGTGGGCCGTTTGCAGGGTAACGAGCGAGGCTTTGCTTTCCTAATTGCACCGGAGCGGCCGCAAGACGTTTACATAGCAGCTTCCAACTTGAGTGGAGCTATGCATGGCGATCGCGTTATCGCACGCCTCTTGCCTCGGTCCGAAGGCAAAAAAGATGAAGGTGAGGTCATTCGCATCCTAGAGCGAATGAACCATCGCTTGGTCGGCCGTTTTGAAGGGGGCGAGCATGTGGGCTTCTGCCGCCCGGACGAGCGGCGCATTGGGCAAGATATTGTCATTGCCCACGGGGCTACTCAGGGTGCGCAGACGGGCGACCGCATCGTGGTGCGCATTACCCAGTTCCCTGATGGCAAGCGTCATTTGGCCACCGGCGTGGTAGAAGAAGTGCTGGGCCAAATTGGCGACCCCGGCGTAGACGTTTTGGCCGTCATGCGGCAGTATGACTTGCCCCATGAATTTCCGGAAGAAGTAAAACAAGA